>CAITCX010000105.1 GCA_903890885.1 uncultured Dehalococcoidia bacterium | reverse complement strand
TTGCATTTGGTTCCGGTATCACTTGTATAGAGTAATTCCCAAGTTTTCGGTCTGGGATCCAAACTTCATTGCAAGGGGAACTATTTCCATTCTTGTCATATTCAGTAGTTATATACATTGCACCGGGGATTTGGTTTATGTCTTTGCTTATGACGAGATTATCCGGATCGGTTACCTGTAAGGCTACCGTAGGATCAGCACTATAAGTTATAGCATGAAATAAGTCTTCGTCATAGTTTACAGATTTATCACTAGGGTTTAGCTTTACGATTTGGACCCATGGCACATTTAAGTTGCCTGGTATTGTGACACACGGCATTATGTCCGTTCTTGTGAAGTAATATGTGTACCAAAGCTCTTTAGATATAGCTTGGCGAGCGCTGGGCGTAATCGTACCTAAAACAGGAATTGTGAATTTATCGCCCGGGTGCCAATGCCCCGAGAATTGAGTACTTATATTATCTTTATAACCACTCAAAAAGCCTGCAATAGCGTTTGCTTCCTGATCACTGAACCCAAAGTATTGGTTTACTATCTTTCCAGTATCAGGCGGATAGAGGTGCCAATCGTAGGGGCATACGAAAGGGTGATGTGACAGGATTATGATATTTTTACCTTGCCCTCGATTTGCAGGGATACTTAAGTAGGTAGCAAGATTCTGCTCAAGCCACTCCCATGTGCCTGCATTAATATCATCATAGCGTTTGGCTGCTCCACTAACGCCTTTTGTTACCAAGAGGAGCAGGACTCCTATCATTAAAATCTAAACCAATAAAGTGGAAGCCCCCATAATCGAAAGCTGAGTTTTGAAGATAACTATACCAATTAACTTCTGAGTTATAAACCGAATAGGAGGAATGAGTTAGGCTTACGCCTAATTCGTTAGCGAATTTGGTATACTGATCCACATAGTAAAGATTGAAATACTTATCGGATCCGTCATCGCCGGTTGCTGATTGGGATGAAGTATTGCCAGTATAAGGCCAGATATCGTGATTGCCTATTATAGGAAGCCAGGGAACAGATAGAGTATTTAAAACATCAATAGACGCTTGCATTTCCGATAGTTCAGCGCTATCAGTGAAGTCACCCAGAACTACGACAAATTTAATGTTATCTGGATTCTTATCCTTAATAATCGAGTTATTTATCTGTGATACTGATTTCATTAAGTCTTGGAAGCCGTGGTCATTCATTGAATTTGAATAAACCCCGTTATCATCCCATCCGGAGGCTCCAAAGTCACTCTCGCTCTCTCCAACATGGAGATCAGTGATAATGGCAAATGACCAGGGCGTTGCAGTAGGTGTCGGCGTAGGTGTAGGAGTGGGCGTTGGGGTTGTGGTGTGAGTGGGCGTAGGTGTGTGAGTAGGTGTGGGAGTTGGTGTAGGCGTAGGAGTGAGAGTAGGTGTTGGGGGAGTATTAGTGGTATAGATTACTGTTAGATAAGGCCAATAACCTGTTCCCGCACCATAACCGTAGAATACGGCATCCTCATCCTTACCACCAGTAGGAGGAGTCTTCGATATTTCTCTGTCGCTTCTTAAACATAGCTTAGTCCAGCCTGATGTATTAATCCAAGATATGCCTACAGCATTCATTGGGATAGGAAAATAATTGTCTAAAGAAAATTCCCATGTGATCTGACTTCCGCCATCCCCTGCGTAATCAGCTTGATTATAGTCTCCGGACACTTCTGGGTCATGTGGATATATTGGCATACCTGATTGCATAATTACATTGAAAGCTTTATCTAAAGCAGCATTAGGTGCCATGCGTAACATAACATTAGCTTTGGCTATGGTTGCGCCAACTGGTATAGTTGAAGTATTAAAGTAAAGGAAGCTACGAAATATCCAGTATTTAGAACCTAAATCAAGAAATTGACCAATTTGAAGATAATTCATAGTATTGGTAAAGCCAGCTCCAGCACTCCAGGCAGTATCGTAAGTCTTGTCATAATAATAGGCCAATATTGTACTGGCACTTGTAGGAAAATCTAACGTAGGATCAATAGTTACCGGATATGCGGCGTTCGCGAACTCGTTTGCCATCACTATCTTATCACTGCTGATATTCATGGGATTAAAGTTAGCATCATAGGCAAACGGCTCAATATCCCAAGAGAAGTTCTCAGTCTTGACTGCATTAGACTGAATCTGTACATCACCGTTAGGGTTTGTATTAAATACGTATGTCTCAGATAGTGCACCTTGTATAATCCTGAGCCTGCGGACACATATGCCGTAGTCCCATTCGAGTGTGTTATTGTGGTAGTTCTCGTTGGTAGGATCAGTATCTAGAAGACGGGCATCTCCTAATCCAGGGACAGTTGTGTTGTTGAGCATAAGGACCGGGTTCCAGATCATTTCCTCCCCGTCCTTACCTGTTCTTGCTGTTGTCCTATTAACTCTTAAGCTGAAAATATTAGCGCCGGCATACCACTCACTTGTATTTGCATCCCAATAGAATTGAGGATCGATTTTAGTTACCAGATCAGGCATATATATGGGTGCTGGATCAATAGTGGCGGTATATTCGTAAATCGTTTCCCCGCTTGATCTGAATGCTCCATAGCCAGCCGTCACCGGCCTGGTATATGTGTTTGTGCATACTATTTCTGTATTCTGATTAGGCACTATTATGGTAGGTGCGGGGGTCTCGGTAGGCGTTGGAGTGGAAGTAGGTGTGGAAGAGTCAGCCTCAATGGGCTGGGATGAGTGCATGGGTAAAATTACGGCTGATGCAGCTGAACCGAGCACAATTGCGAGAGCTACTACAAATAGCACTTTCTTCGTCATTCTGGTCCCCTAAGATTTTATGTATCCCCAATAAAAAAATCTTTCTCAAAAGAGAAAGGCTTTAGTAAGTAAGTATTATAACTGCTTTGTTCGCTAGGTCTGGAATCAATCATTATCATTATATATCTCTTTGGGTTTGTATTGAGAAATCAAATAGTATGTTTTCAAGCGGATTTATTTTATCATCATGCTCATATTGAGTCAAGTATTTTAATATTTGTGGCGAAATATTGCTCGTGCAAAGTAGCATTATAAAGGGTCATATTGAATCTGACGTGATAAGCTTTATATGATTGTCTCAGTGCTTTTTCAAAAGCTCCGTACGCTTGTTGCTGTCAAATAAAAGAAGATGGCCCCCATTAAGGAGGCCATCGATGCTATATCAAACTAAGTAAATGGATCAGCCGATCTTCTTCCAGCCGCGTCCGAGCATAACCCCGCCGTCAACGAAAAGAATTGTGCCGGTGATGTAGCTCGCGGCGTCGGAGGCGAGGAAAAGCACCGCCTTGGCGACGTCGTCCGGCTGGCCCAGCCGTCCCAGCGGTATCCTGCCGGTGATGGCGTCCGGCTTCCATCCGCCCATCGCCGCCGAAAGGCCGGGCGTATCTGTCATGCCCGGGGCGATGGCATTGACGTTGATTTTATATTCGGCAAGCTCCTTGGCCAGCCCGCGCGTGAAGTTGATAACCGCGCCCTTGGATGCGTGATAGTGCACGCGCCCGGATGTAAGCGGGAACTCTCCCTCTATCGAAGCGATGTTCACAATCTTCCCGCCTTTTCCCTGCTTGACCATCTGCCTGGCCGCGGCTTGGGAGCAAAGGAACGTGCCCTTGACGTTGATATCCTGCACCTGTTGCCATTGCTGCTCCGTGATCTCGAGGAAGTTATAAGACGGGAATATAGCAGCGTTGTTCACCAGTATATCGATTTTGCCGAAGTGCTTTATTGCGCCGTCGACGACCCTTTTTACGTCCGCGGCGCGGCTGACGTCGCCGGGAATGGCCAGTGCCTTGTGTCCCGTCGCCTCGATATCTTTCACAACCTTTTCAAGATCGGCGAGGGTGCGGCTTGTGATCACTACATCGGCGCCCGCATCAGCGAGCCAGGTGGCGATCCCCACCCCGACGCCCTTGCCCGCGCCGGTGACTATGGCTACTTTGCCGGTGAAGTCCATCAACTCCTGAATCTTGCTGTCTTCGCACATGGTTATGCCTCCTTATAATCCCTGTCGTTTGTATTCCCGTGACATTTTTACGTATATGTCGACGCTTTGCTTGGTGATAGCGATGCGCTCATCCGACACCTCGCCTTTTACCTTGGCGGGCACGCCGATGACGAACGTCCGATCCGGTATCTTCATGCTCGGTGGCACCAGGGCTCCGGCGCCGACGACACAACATGCGCCGATCTCGGCGTATTCGGATAGTGTCGCATGGTTGCCGATGAGGG
>CAITCX010000104.1 GCA_903890885.1 uncultured Dehalococcoidia bacterium | reverse complement strand
ACCAGGGCGGCGTTGATAGCGCCTACGGATGTGCCGCCAGCCCTCACAATATTTGCAAGAATCCCCTTTTCTTCCAGCACCTGTAAAGCCCCAACTTAGGCTATACCTTTAACCCCTCCTCCTTCAAAAACCAGGTTACTGAAATGGTATCCCATAAGTATCCTCCACCTGTGATTATATATTTTGCAATATCACGCCATTACGATGTTGAGAAAAAGATGCCGACTTCAATGACAGCAGATTTATCTTTCCGATTTACTCTTAAAGCGATCCCCAGATTTATTCACTCTTATCTTATAATGCTACATGGGCTTATGTCCAAATACCAGTCTCTCTAGAATATTGCGTCTGGCCAAAAGGTCACCCTTTTATTTCATAATATATCGTGGATTTACTTATTTGGGGGGTGTCGATTTGAGATTATGATATAATTGAATTGTTATGGTAATCAAAACAATAGCTACAAATAGAAAGGCCTATCATGATTATTTCATCGGAGAAAGCGTGGAGGCGGGAATCGTTCTTTCCGGCACTGAGATAAAATCGGTGCGGGCGGGGGCGGTCAACTTAAGCGATGCTTACGTGAGAGCAGAGAAGGGTGAGATGTGGCTGGAGAACATGCATATTGCCAGATATGAACCTGGCAGCTACATGAGTCACGAACCCCTGCGGCGTCGCAAGTTGCTGTTACACAAGCGGGAGATCAGAAACCTGACTGGCAAGATAGCGCAAAAGGGTTTGACTCTAATCGCCACCAGGTTGTATTTGAAAGATAGCCGTGCTAAATTGGAAATAGCATTGGCCAAAGGTAAAAAGCTTTTTAATAAAAAGGATGATATCGCCAAACGTGATCTGGATCGAGAGATGCAGAGATCTTATGCGCGGGATAAATTCTAAAAATGGGTTTAGAGTTTCGAGTTGCTGGTTTGGGATTGTTTTTCAAGACTCAAGACTGGTAATTCGATTCTTAAAACAATATTTTGGGGACGCGTGGCTTCGACAGGAGAGGTGAGCTACGGAATTGCAAGCCGAGCTGTCATCAACTCGTAAAACTGATGGCAAAAAACAAACAACGAACGTGAATTAGTTCTCGCTGCCTAAATAGGCAACGCATCCAACCTGACCCCACCTCAACGGGTCAGAATTGGGTGACGCAAAGTTGAGGTGCCGTAGCCCGGACTGCTGATAAAGGCTATGAAAGATTTATCGGCTGGCCCGATCGGACTTGGTCATGAGAGGCCGGGCGGGCGAGATCAAAGGATTGACTAAGCTTGTAGTAAGTTCTGAGCAGCTTCTTTTGGACGGGGAGTTCAACCCTCCCCCGTCTCCACCAGAAACACGGACGAGCCTTTAAGAGGTTCGTTTAGAATACGAATTTCAGATTCCTTCTTAGAAACCGCCACCTGAAAGATCGGGATAAAGGGCGGTTTCGGTTTTATGGCGACAATAGTTTTGTATTTCTTGGCATCGATATAAACCGCATCTAGCATAGTTATGATTAACTTCCTTTGTTCACTAAAGTTAGCTGAAAGCCATAACCTGGGCAGATTTTGAATTAATTCACCGGCCTCTTTAGCGGCATTGGCTTCCGGAATTACCAGGGATTCCAGTTGCAGTTCCAATAGCTTACGCTGACGCAGGTAATCCTCATCCGGGAAGAGACCGTCGATATAAGCTTTAGCCATCCGACGTAATTTCTCATTGACATCCTGGCGGGCTTTCTTAATCCTTTCCGTTTCATCTTTCAAACTCAAAATAGCGAGGACTTCCTCCAACCATTTAGGTTTCAGTTCGATGGCCTCGATCAGTTTGCCGACCTGTTCATCGATAACATGACAGGCGATCGAACTACCACCGGACGGACAATTGGCATGACCGCTGGACTGCTTATGTTCCCGATAATAAGTCCTGCCGCTATTGAAAGTCTGTGACCACATGGGCATCCCGCAGTAAGCGCAGCGGACAATGCCTTTCAGCAAATATTCTCTTTCCGGTTTAGATTGCAAAGTCTCGGAGCGGCTATTGTTCTTTTTAAGAGTGGCTTGCACTAAATCGAATATTTCAGGATTAACCAAAGGCTCATGAGAGCCAGTAAGCAATTTACCTTTGTAAGGTACCTTGCCGGTATAAAAAGGGTTATGCAGGATGTTTCTGACCGAAGCCGTAGTGAAGAGCCTGGGACCGGCTGAAAGATTGCCATTAGCATCAGGAAGTTTATGCATGTTCCTGGTACGAAGTCCTTTCTCATTAAGCCAGACCGCCAGTTGACCGAGGGTAGTAGTGCCTGAAGAGTAGCGTTTAAAGAGTTCAGTCACGGCGGCACCTTCCACCAGATGAATATGCAATCCGCCCGGATGTTCGGGATTACAACTCTGTCTGCGGTTACCTTTTTCTTCCATCCAGCAGGACTGGTAACCGAAGGGGATTCCGCCGACATGACGGCCCTCGAAGGCCCGCTGATCCATGCCTTTGGTGACATGGTGGGAAAGGCTTTCAGAGAAGTATTCGGCGAAAGAGCCCAGCATCTGAGTAAAGAGCTTGCCTTGGGGAGTGGAATAATCGATATT
>CAITCX010000103.1 GCA_903890885.1 uncultured Dehalococcoidia bacterium | reverse complement strand
GACCTTGCTGCCTGTCAAACGCAGTTTCTCCGCCGAACAGGTAGGGCGCTCCAGCGTATTTTTTCCGGTGGTGGGATTACTGATCGGATTGATTCTAGCCGGGTTGAACTGGGGGCTGGGCTATGTTCTTCCGGCGGCCGTCGTGAATGTATTATTGGTAGTGGTTCTGGCCGTGTTAAGTGGAGGCCTTCACCTGGATGGCTTGGCCGATACCCTGGACGGCATGGCTGGACATCGCAGCACGGAGGAACGGCTGACCATCATGAAAGACAGCCGTATCGGTGGTTTTGGGGCAATTGGGCTGGCTCTCTTTCTGCTGGTTGAATATGTTACACTCAACAGTATACCCGGGTCAGTTAAACTGCCACTGCTAATTGTGGCGCCTGTCATCAGCCGCTGGACAATGGTCAACTCCATCTATTGGTATCCTTATGCCCGTCCTTACGGCCTGGGCAAGGCCTTCAAAGAGGCAGTCAAAGCAAGCCATTTCGTGATTGCCACTCTGGTCAGTCTGGCGCTGGCGGCAGTTCTGTTCAGGTGGGCCGGAGTGATTATTATGGCTGGCGCCTGGCTAGCGGCAACGATGACGGCCTGTCATTTTAAAAGCCGGTTAAGAGGCTTAACCGGTGATACCTACGGCGCCATCAATGAAATCGTACTCGTAGTGGTACTTATTATCACCTTATTGCTTTCTCATAATCACTGGCTGCTTTAAAAAGGAGGCACATTGGCTAAATTACTGTTGGTCAGACACGGAGAAACAGACCACAATAGCTCTCAGCGCTATTGGGGACGAACCGATGTGGGGTTGGGCCCTGTCGGCTTGAGACAAGCAGAGCAATTGCGCGACCGCCTGGCCGTGGAAAAAATCGATCTAATCTATTCTTCGACTATGCAAAGGGCCAGGGCTACAGCTCAGACCCTGGCTTCCCTGCATAATTTACCGGTAATAACTCGCACTGAATTGCGGGAAATTGACTTCGGGAAGATAGAAGGTCTGAATTTCAGTGAGGTTCAAATTCAATTTCCGGAAATCGCCCAGATGTGGATTAACCATAACAGCGACCTGGTTTATCCAGGGGGAGAAGGACTGGCTCAACTGGAACAAAGAATTTCTGAATTCAGGTCGCGCTTGAATAATCACACCGAAGACCAAACTATCCTGATCGTGGCCCATAGCGGCGTGCTACGTTCGCTGATCTGCCAGCTTCTGGGCATGGATATGAAGAGCCGCTGGAACATCCGGGTTGATCTGGGCTCGTTGAGTATAGTGGATACTTACCCAGGCACGGCCATTCTGAGTCTTTTAAACGATACCTCCCATTTAACAGACAGGTGCATATGATGAAGAAGACTTTTGTTTCATGGAGCGGCGGCAAAGACTGTTGCCAGGCTGCCTATAAGGCCGTTCAACAGGGATTTCAAATCGCCTGCCTGCTGAATATGGTCACCAATGATAAAAGGCGTTCGTGTTCTCACGGCCTGCCCGCCCGCTGGATTCGTTTGCAAGCCAAAGCCATGGAATTGCCTCTGGTACAGCAACCGACCACTTCCTCAAACTATGAGGCGATTTATTCAGCCAGCCTGGCCAAATTGAAAAGCACTGGCGTGAATTACGGAATCTTCGGGGACATTGACTTCGAGCCTCACCGGGAGTGGATCACCCGGGTCTGCTCCAGCGTTAATGTCATGCCTGTACTGCCGCTGTGGCAGGAACATCAGGAAGACATAGCCAGGGCATTCATTGACCAGGGATTTGAAGCAGTGGTGGTAGCTACCCGGGCCGATCTTATGGGGGCAGAATGGTTGGGGAGAAAGTTCGATGCAGCTTTTCTGAAAGAACTTTCAGCTTACGACGATGAAATATCGCCCTGCGGTGAGGCAGGTGAATTCCACACTCTGGTGGTGGATGGGCCGTTATTTAAAAAACGCATTGAAATCCGGCGGGCAGAAAAAGAAAAAAGGAATAATCACTGGTTCCTCAAAATCGCTGAATGTGAATTGCTGGAAAAACCGGATGGGAGAAGGCTGTGAAGAAAATCACCCTAATTTTGGGCGGTGCCCGCAGCGGGAAGAGCCGCCTGGCACAGGAGATGGCTAACCAGTCTAAAACGGTTCTTTTTGTCGCTACAGCCTCCGCTGGAGATGATGACATGCGACTCCGCATCGCCAAACACCAAGCAGAACGGCCAGGTCACTGGCGCACACTGGAGACTGGTCTTCATATCGGCGATAAAATCGATATCGCCTTTCAGAATGAGGAACTGGTGTTGATTGACTGTATTACCCTGCTGGTCAGCAACGTTTTATGCCAGTATGCCGATGATCAATTCGCTACCCAAAGCGAAGAGAAGCTGGAAAAACAGGTCATTGAGGAGATCAAAGAGCTCCAGGAGTGCCTCAAGAGTCTACCTGCCTCCTTTATTATTGTTAGCAATGAGGTAGGGATGGATATCGTACCTGAAAACCGTCTGGGTCGTCTTTACCGCGATTTTCTGGGCCGCGCTAACCAGATGCTGGCCAGTAGTGCCGATGAAGTCTTTTTCATGGTCGCGGGTATTCCCCTGCGTGTCAAACCTCAACATTAATAATTATGGAAGCAATGTCAGATAGCGCGGTTTAAAAATAGCGTTATTTAGGGGGACAACAAGTAGACCGCCAGTAAAAAAATGACCGGGGTTTTCTTTACAACCGGGAGGAATAAAAGTAAAATATTAACTATCTGAGCGGGAGTAGTGCAGTGGTAGCATGTCTCCTTCCCAAGGAGAAGGTCGCGGGTTCGAATCCCGTCTCCCGCTCCAGTTTTAGCCTCAAGTGCCGGATACCTACCCGTTGATCTTGCTTCTGAGTGCCTGCCACAGACGATTCAGCCATCTTAATTTTTCCGGTTCAGTATCCTCTAACCCGTAGCGTGCCTGGAGATAAGCTTCGGTCAGGTGTCTGATTTCTTGAGCGGCCTCCCCGGATTTGCTTTCCAACCTGCTGAGATATTCGTAAGGGGTCTCTCCTTTGTGCCTGGGGATACCTGTTTCACGCCCACGCCACAATACCGCCCTGTACAACTCCCTGATGGTGAACAGGTGATCTTCGGTCTCAAGGCTTTGCACCGCAGGCGTTTCTATATAGGAGTCAATCTGAACCAGCTGTTTGCGCCTGCGCAGCCAGCCGAATAGCCAGTTCAAGACGGTCTTAATTTCAGCTTTTAGCATTAACCATGACCACAGGCTCTCATTCTCTTCATCAAAGCCTTCCTCGCTTTTACCCTGCTGGTAACGTCTGAGCGAGCGCCACAGAAAATAGATAATTAGACCGGCTGCCAGAGCTGCTGCCGCCCACTTGAGAATGGTCATGAGTATGATTAAATAATCCGGAGTAGTCACATTATTCGGGTCTTTAAGATTGTTTATCCACTCCTGCATGTTGAAATTGTTGGGTTCGCTCGGTTGTTCACGTCGGATAAGATGAATGAGGTATGCCAGAACATAAGACAGCAATTGTACGATAAAGCCGATGGGGTAAAACAGATATATGATATTGTCGCCTAACCAGTCTCCGGTGACTGCTAAACCATGCAGAATCGCGTTTGCCAGGTTGGAATTAAGGAGGCTGCCCAAAGCAACTGCTACTACCAGAAGAGCTGCAATCAGTATGACCAGCATAGACAACCAGCGTCTACGGAAGTTGGTAACCACTTCCTGATGGTGTGAAAACTGAGCTTGCAGGGACTTCAGATTGACCATCGCCAGAGTCAACAGCCCCAGTCCGAAATAGCTGAAGGCAAATAGACCTACAGAGGAGAAAACGATCTGGCTGTCCAGCCCGGCAAAGCCCCAGATAATCAAAAGGAAAATAAAGGCTGCCAACCCCATTACAAAATGACGGTAAAGCGAGTGAAATTCCCGGGCTTGCCGGTCTACATTAAAGCACCGCCAGATCAAATAAAAGCCTGCCGCTAACGCGATGGCTACGGCGTATACCTCAGTGCCGGCATAAGCTAGCCAGGCGAGATCCAGTAAAG
>CAITCX010000102.1 GCA_903890885.1 uncultured Dehalococcoidia bacterium | reverse complement strand
GGCCTTTCATTAAAGAGGTTAATTGCGGATTTAAAAAAGACTGAACAGTATGACTGATCCAGAGGTCGCCGGGGAAGTAGTTGAAAATTCCAGCGCCCACGGACAAGATAATCGCCACCGGTGCAAAGAGCCCTGCGATCAAGATAAACAGGGTGGAAGATTTATTCATAGTTAAACACCGTGGTTTTATACTAGCACCTGTTTGCTTATTTCGCAAAAAGGGCAAAACCTCAGAAGTGGCAATAATAGGCGGGAAGTGTCTTTCAGGGGATTTTATGTCTAGGTTCTGAAGAACACAGGTGTCAACAGAACAAAAGAGGCAGCATGTACAAGGAAGAAAATGCCCAGTCCGCCCCAAACCGGGATTTTGACTTTAAGGGAATGTGAGGGCAGCCACTCTATTATTTTGTCTATCGCAAGACCCAGACCCAGGCAGAGCGCGCCGATGGTGGGATAAAAGTAGAAAAGAAAACTGACGCGGTCTGTAATAATGCTGGCGGGTATCCAGAGAACAAAGGTGCAGAAAAACCAGGCAAAGCCGAAAAGTCCGGCGTCGTCCCTTTTAATAGCTTTGTACAGCATAAACAAGGCTGTGGGGATCATCAGAATCCAGACGTTGGGGTTCAGGTTACAATAGTAGTTAGGAGTATACCAGAAAGCCATGGGTTTATAGTTAAGCAGCCATTCCCAGGGGCGGCTTAGAGAAGGATGGGAAACATTGCTGAATTTCAGACTGCCGGTAAGTGTAAGCATGTTGATGATACGGGAGACCGGGTTTTCCAACTGGTGATTCATGGCGAAATCGAAAACTGTGATGAAAACTAGCAGTGAAATGGGAGCCAGGATGATTGTCAGCGCAAACCAGCGGGATTGTTTGGTTTTGGTGAGGAACCAGTGAATGGCCAGAACCGGGGCAGCCATAGCGGCGAAAAGTTTTGCCAGGGCGGCCAGTCCTATGAAAATACCAGAAAGCGCGTACTGCCGATAGAGATAAAGAGCGAAAAAGGCCAACATCAGGGTCACAAAAAAGACATCCAGCATAGCTATGCTGGCCATTACAAAGGCGAAATTCTCAAAAGCAAAAAGGGCAGTGGCGATTGAGGCACCCCGGCGTGACATTTGCAAGCGGCGGCAGATGATATACAGCAGGGCGATGCTGATGGTGCCCATAATGATGCCGGGCACACGCCAACCCCAGGGATTATCGCCAAAGGCATATATACCGGCTACGATGAAAAGCTTGGATAAAGGAGGATGTTCCGGTCTCTGGTCTACATGGGTGAGGATGATGCTGCGGGCATCCTTGATATAATGCGCCTCGTCCATTATTAAATCATTGACCTGAGTTACGATGCTGAGGTGCATGCCAAGAGTAATCAGTAAACACAGACACAGCCAGAAGTACTCCCAGTTAATTATGCGCAGGAATGTCCTTTTCACTTCCAGGTCCAAAAGTTACTCAAAATGTAATTCCAGATTGTGGTAATGATTATCGCAATAAGCGTAGCGATGATATCATAAATGCCAAATACGCGAGTTAAGAGAGCAAAAATTCCCAAATTGATTCCAAAACCAACTAAACTG
>CAITCX010000101.1 GCA_903890885.1 uncultured Dehalococcoidia bacterium | reverse complement strand
GCTTTTGCTGCCAAATCCGACTATCCGTATAAAAGCTGGAAAGATGTTGTCATGCAACATAGTCTTAAAGTGGAATCATGCTTATCAGACTAAACAGAACAGTTAGAAATTAATATAACAAATATCCAAACTTACAATATTCTATTTAGGGTTAAGGCAATGGGCCTTAGCCCTTTTCTTTTTGTTATCTAAGGCTAAAATCAGGGGTATTCTCTACCGTTCCAGGTTAAATAGTCGCCGCCTTGGTCATTCTACGAGGTCGTTTTACCGCGACCTTTATTGATACATCTCCAAAATACCTAAAATCGAGTTATTTTTGTTTTTTGAGGCTAAATGCTTGTCAATACTGTAAACTCGTGCCTTAAATATAATTAGTTTAATATTTATCAAAAAATATTTAAAGGAGGCGTTGCAGTGGCTACAAAGAAATCCAGATGCTTGAAAAGAGGGAAGCACAATCGCTGCCTGCGGAGAGCCAAGTAATGGGCAAGCTTAAACCCGGGCAATGCAAGGCGCTTAAGAACGGCGCGAAAGTCTGTAACCGGGGCGGCAAGGTCCGCTTCGAGAAAAAGTAAAGGAGGCCATACGTGGCTAAAAAATGCAAAAGAGGGAGGACTAAGGCCGGTACCTGCCGCAAGAAATAGGGCCGACTGAAAATTATATGGGAAACATGATTTTGGAAAGACAAGCCGATGGAAGCTATAAAGTTTCCGAAGCTAAAGCAGAAATGCAGCAAGAATTGCCCGAAACCCTGACCGCACACATGGAATCATCTTTCGGCGGGATAGGCGCCACTCTGGATAAAGTTACCGGCATGGAAATTGCTGGTATTCCAGTGGGTGAGGCCGCGGTTGGCGGCGCCCTGGCCATCCTTGTCGACAGGATTGTAATCAATAAACTGGATCCCACTAACAAATGGGGATCCTGGGCCAACCTGGGCATGGCCCTGGTGGTCAAGAAATGGGGCGGTAAATTCCTGGGCAGCAAAACCGCCGACGCAGCTGCCCTTATCCTTACCTATGAGGCGATCGCTGATTGGGTAACCATGGCTATCAACAAGGTAATCCCGGCCACCGGCACTTCCAGCCAGGTATTCAAGCAAAATTTCGCAGCTCCCGCTTCCCCTTCCGTCGTAGCCCAGGCGTCGCGGGTAGCCGACGATTATTATGCTAGAGCGTTTGGGAGGTAGATGATAAAATGAAAAAGATTTGTAAAAGGTTAATCCAAACATCTACTTGGGCAGCTTCCTCCGACCTTGCGCCGATTGATCTCCCGCGCGAAGGTATCATAACAGAGGTAAAGATCCGCGCCAATATCACAGCCACGCTGACCGCGACCGGCTATGATGATTGGTTCCGCCGAGTAATCCAGAACATAAAAATCCTGGGCGATGGCGGGCGTTCCTACCTGGGCATGGGCGGAACGCAAATGTCCACGATATTGTCACTATGGCACAATATAATCGCCGGAGCACCTACCCTGCACAGTAACGGCGGCGGTATTGCCCTGGCTAACCCCGATGTTGGCTCCACGAGCTTCACATCGGTTTTTGTGTTTCATCCTGGTAATAATCCCAAGGACCGCTTTGACTTGAGCGCCGGCATACCGGCTATGGACCTGAGCACATTGCAGGTCTTGTTGACCACCACCGCCAACACCGTCTGCGATACGAACGGTACCATCACAGCGGCAACCTATGTCTACGAAATTTCGGAAGTTATCCTGACGGATTCGGAAAAGAGAGCTATGGGGCAGATCATGACGCCGACCGGTTCCACTTTAGCCTATACCCATACCGCGACCTATTCCGATTTCGGTTATCAGATCGACGTGCCGACCGGCTGTTTCCTGCGTTCGATCATCCTGAGAGAAACCGATGATACCGCCACCTTTATCCGCAGAAAGGATGATGAAACCACAGCTTTGAAGTTGTGGCTGCCCAAGACCGGCGAAATCGTCCTGGAAGAAAACATCTACGAGGCCAAGCACTCAATGATGTCTCGCTTTGATGTTCCTGGCTCTTGCGGTGATGTCGGCCCAATCGGCGCAATCGCCAGCACTCGTGAAGGTCCGTCAGACTTGACCGCCATTGTTCCCGCCGGATTTGTGATTATCGACCTGAGAGAGTTTGCTAATCCGGATTACGGCCTGGATCTCAGGCAATTCCAAACTGGGGACGTTAAGCTCGGTCTCACCATAGGCTCCTATTCCGCGGGCGATATGAGCACCTTCTATTGGGATCAGTTAATCCCAACTCCATTCAAAAATTAACAACTGAATAGTACCCGGCTTAACGGAAGTCGAGGGATTTTACTCTTGAATTAAAGAGCGTAAACGCACACATTCCGTTTACGCTCTTTGGTTTAGCAGTAAAGAAAATAAGGACAATAATATGGCTAAAAAGGGTTCAAGTGGCATTTTAATAATCGGCCTGGCTGCCTTGATTTATCTCGTCGCCAGAAAAACAAATAGTGTAAAGGCTATTAATCAGTACGACCTCAATGAAGATGGGGTTGTGGACGAAAAAGATCTTGAATTATTTAAGACAGTTTACGGTAAAACCGTAGACATTAATAATCCGTTAACCGTTAAAGCTGATTTTAATGGAGACGGATTTGTTAATATGAGCGACTTCGGACTATTCATTGAGCACTATCAAGGCAGAGCACAATAAGAGAGGTAAATTAATATGGCAGCGGGATGGATTACACCCTGGGCAATATGGCAAGCAGCGTTAAGTAAATATATCATCAAGCAAGAAGACGGCCTGGGACCTTCCTGGGAATTTCCGAACAGACAGGGCTATGTGCCTATCCTGACAAATGACGACGTTTATATCAAACACGTCGATCACTTCAACAAGATCCTGGCAGCATCGGCAACGGTAATTAGAGCCGGTGAGGATCTGAGTGCTGGAACTCCCATAACCTTTACTATCAGCGCACAGCCGGACGTTCCGCGCAATATAACCTGGGCGTTTGTGGCTCATGCACAGATTACGGCCTATTCTTTGACAATAACCGGCAAAGACGCCAAAGGCGCCACAATTACGGACACCTTCACCGAGGCCGACGGTTGGAGTGGAGCTACTTCCCAAGCCTATGCCACTGTAACGTCGATAATAATGACGGCCAGGACCGGAACCGGCGCGGGAGATACGATGAATGTGGGTACCGGATCCCTGCTCGGCCTTTCCAATAATGTCGATGCAACTGGCGAAGTTTACAAGGTAGTCAAGAGTATAGCCGCCGGAAACGCGGGTGACTATCCGGCAGCGTCTTACACAGTAGCCGTGA
Source organism: uncultured Dehalococcoidia bacterium (assembly GCA_903890885.1). Classification (GTDB taxonomy): domain Bacteria; phylum Chloroflexota; class Dehalococcoidia; order Dehalococcoidales; family UBA3254; genus UBA3254. The sequence continues at coordinate 1,586 of CAITCX010000101.1, read as the reverse complement.
CCGCTGACACGGTTGACGTTTCGACCGGCGCGGCCATTGTAAACGGCGACTCGTACACCATTTACTTTAAGTCCAGACTTTACACACAGGTTTAGGGGGTAATATGGCGACCGAGACAAAAAAGGCGGTAGAAGTCGATGCAGAAACCTTATGTATTTTACAGATTATTGCGAAAGAAACCGGTAAGACGCCTGAGAGCCTTCTTAAATTACTTGCCCAAAGATACAGGCAAGCCAATACTTTCGAACGCTCCATAGTATTAAAGTTTTTGAGGTAGCAAGATGATTAGGAACAACGTCTTTAGCGGGAAACAGAATTATACCAGTATAACAATAAACGCCCCCGCTTCTGCTGCGCCTGGGGATCAAGTGCTGGTAACTGTAACAATCACAAATATTTCAAATTACCGTTTAGTAACGCGCGGCTTTATAATGGTTGATGAAACGCAGCGAGCCTATGATCAGCAAACACTTAATAACTATGGCGACTCAATGACTGTTAGCTATTTGCTGAAAATGGGAACGGTATTAGCGGGTATTTACGCCGTATCTAATGTTCAATACGACGACGGAAACTTTTACTCGGATAGCTACGCAACTAAAGATATAAAGTCAACTGCTCCGGCCCTGGCCTATGTTTATGGGAATATCTACCTCAATGATTACAGCTATGCTGCCGGAGCCACCGTCAAATTGATAATAGGCAGCACCGTCCTGGAAACCACCACAACCAACGCCTACGGTTATTACTCTTTTGCTACCGGACTCACTTTAAATTTAACTTATACGATTACGGCGTCAAAATCCGGCAATGTTGACAGGACATTGAGCTTTACCCCCACTTCAGCGACTTCTTATGATAAGGAAATGGTGATGCAGCTTGCGACAACTGCCAAAGCCAGCCTTTCGGGTAATATATGGGACAACGATACTCACGCCTTCATATTCATGGCTACTATCACAGTTAAAAAATCCGATGGGACTGTGGTGGCTACTGCACAAACTAACGCAGCCGGACGATACAGCTTTGGCGAAATCTTTACCTTTGGAGAACATTATACCGTAGCAGTCTCCGCAACCGGCTATAACAACACTAGTGGAAGCTTCACTCCGATTTCCCCCACAGTAGCCTGGGCATTGGATTTATCAATGGGAGCTGTTGTAATTCCAACGACCACGCTGAACGGATGGGTGCATGACGCCAGCGGCAAGGCCGTAAGCGCAGCTGCGGTTACGGTTAAAAAAGCGGATGGGACTTTGGTGGCAACTGCGACAACTGCCGCCGATGGAACGTACTTTATCGCCAACTCCATATTTTCGATTGGAACCACTTATACCATTGCAGCAACCAAAAGCGGCTACAATGATAATTCCGCTACGTCGGCAGCAATTCAGGGTTGGACGGTTAATATCACGTTAGCGATACCGCCATCAACGCCAGCCATTAGCAACGTCAAGGTTGTCAGCTATGATACGCCGGTAATGGGCGGATTTACTTGTAACGTCAAAATCCAATTCGACTATTTTGGACCGGCGGGAGAAGTCAAGGCTCATGCTGCACTAGGTAATATCGGCGCATTAGGCTTT
>CAITCX010000100.1 GCA_903890885.1 uncultured Dehalococcoidia bacterium | reverse complement strand
CTACATCTGCCGCATGAGCGGCTATACGCGAAGCCATTATACCCTGCTTAACATCTTCCGGGTCAGGCAAAGACAGATGCTCAGCGGGAGTTACATAACACAGGAAATCGGCTCCGGCAGATGCGGCTATAGCGCCACCGATAGCCCCGGTGATATGATCGTAGCCGGCTGCCACATCTGTAACCAACGGACCCAGCACATAAAAAGGAGCGCCTTTACAGATAGATTTCTGCAACTGGATATTGGCAACGATCTGATCTAGCGGTACATGTCCGGGTCCTTCCACCATTACCTGCACACCGGCCTCCTGCGCCCTCTGAACCAGTTCACCCAGTGTTATCAACTCATCTATCTGGGCACGGTCTGTGGCATCAGCCAGACAACCGGGGCGCATCCCGTCTCCCAGACTCAGGGTAACATCGTATTTTAAGGCTATCTCCAACAAACGGTCGTAGTGTTCATAAAGAGGATTCTCCTGCTGATTGTATATCATCCAACCGATCAGGAAAGCCCCACCACGAGACACCACATCGGTAACACGGTGCTGTTGCTTCAACCTGGCAATAGAAGACCGGGTTACTCCGCAATGCACCGTCACAAAGTCCACACCGTCTCTGGCATGGTCTTCTATGGCCTCAAAGAGATCATCAGCAGTCATTTTGACCATGGCGCCCTGGCGTGCCATAGCGGTTACTCCGGCCTGGTAGATGGGAACAGTGCCTACCGGCAGAGGACAGGCCGCTACAATTCTCTTGCGGATACCGGGGATGTCTCCGCCAGTGCTAAGGTCCATCACCGCGTCAGCTTTAAATTCCAGGCATACCATTAACTTCTGAATCTCGGTATCGATAGTGCCGAAATCGGAAGAAGTGCCGATATTAGCGTTAACCTTGGTCAACAGGCCTTTACCTATTGCCCTGGGCGTCAAATTGGCATGATTGATATTAGCCGGTATAACAATCGTACCATCTGCCACACCTTTCAAAATAAAGACTGGATCTATTCCCTCATATTCCGCCGTCATTTTCATTTCAGTAGTCAGAATACCCTTTTTTGCGGCTTCCAATTGAGTCATATTTTTCTCCCTGAAAATAATAAAACCAGGGGACGCGCTACATCCAACCTGGCTTAGATTTGCCGCTTCCCTACGCTCGCATTATCGAGGTCAGGTTCACCAGGGTTGCCCAGTCAATCCCGGACTCTCAGCCTTACGCACCCCTAGCGGTAGTTTATATTAAAGGTATAACACACTCTACTTTAAAATACAATTTCACTTTGAAGACAAAATATATTATTCAATTGAATTTTATTAGATTAATTTAGGTTGATTAAACCCTGCTTAAGAGCCAAAACAACGGCCTCAGTACGGGCGTTGGCATTTAATTTCCTGAGAATGGAAGTAACATGGTTTTTGATGGTCTGCTCGCTGATACTCAGTTCAGCGGCTATCTGTTTATTCAAATAACCCAGACCGATATATTTTAAAATCTGCATCTCACGCGGGGTTAGAGGGGAGATCACGGCTTCAGCTTCCGTCCTGCGGGAAAGCTCCTGAAACTGCAGCAAAACCTGTTCGGCCACTTTGGGGCGAGCGGTCAGGCTTTCGTTGATGGGATGCTCGCCACGGGCTACCCGGCGTATTGTTTCGACCAGTTGGTCACCCGTACTCTCTTTGTTAAGGTAAGAAGCAGCCTGTCCCTTCAAGACTTCAAAGAGCTGTTCATCACTGGGATTCGAGGCCAATACGACAATGGCAATGCTGGGAGCGTGCTGTTTAATTTTCTTGGCCAGGGTCAAACCGGCATCAGACGCTCCATCTATGTCAAGAAGTATAACATCCGGCGGCTGATTATCCGCAACATTAAGAACACTGTCGCTGATTTCAGCTGTACCAGAGACAACCATGTCCTGCAAATCAGAAAGTGTATGCTGGACCCCAAACCTGAAGAGAGATTGCTGGCTGAGAATATAAACCTGTATTTTTTCCGACTCCATGGCTTTCCTCCAAATCCCGTCCTGTTAACTTAGATAATACTATGTTTTTTCAGTTCCTACTATAGGCTGCGTTGAAGAGGCGCTAATTTTGAATATTTCCTCAAGAAATATTGTAACCAATTTTGGATCAAATTGCGCCCCTGAGCCGCGCCTGATTTCTTCGATGGCAGCTTTAAAAGTCAATTCCCTGGCATAAACCCTGGGCGAGGTCATAGTGGCAAAGGCATCAGCAATAGCCAGAACACGAGACTCCAGAGGGATTTCTTCTCCTCGCAAACCATCAGGATATCCGGTTCCATCAAATTTCTCGTGATGATGTAAAATACCGGCCACACAGGCAGAAAGCTGGCTATTATGACTGACGATAGCCGCCCCAAGCATGGAATGTGATTTTATGACTTCCCATTCTTTTTCAGAGAGTACTTCTTGCTTATTCAAGATTCCATCGCTGATGCCTATCTTACCAATATCATGCAGCAGGGCACAAGTGCCTAACAAATTCAACTCTAAAGACTTCATGCCCAAACCGATGCCGATAACCGTGGAATAT
>CAITCX010000099.1 GCA_903890885.1 uncultured Dehalococcoidia bacterium | reverse complement strand
GCGGATCCAGGGCGAAGCGGCTTTTACCATGGGTTTGATATTTTTTCAGGCCCAGTTTAATCAAGAATATCCCGACCTGGATGGGAGTCAGAGTGATATTGGAATCAGGAGGTATTTTTTCGACCAGTTCACCGGCGCTGAGACGAGTGACTCCGGCTTGTGCCAGTAAACAGGCAGCCTGTACCAGCAATAGGGCGGTTTTCTGATCTTCCAGGTTTGCGATTACCGAGGTTCCCGGAACTGCTTTAACAAAGTTCATTTGGTTGTCCATTTGGTTTCCCTCCATGGCCCCCTTGAAGAGGCCTCTCTTGCTAATTTTCTACACTAAAGCTTATTGTATGGCGCCAAGCGGGGTACATCCCCCTCTATACCCCACCCCTAACTCCACCCTCGGGTTTGGAAGTGGGAAGCTCTCCGTTTTGAGAGAAAATCCCACTGATAAAGCCCTGGTCGGTAATGAAGCCCCTGAAATGCCTGCCGTCCACGTCGCATTTGAGCATAATAAAGGGTTTATTGGACTTCCGGCCTCTGGCCATCTTTATAGAAAGAGGCTTAGCGCAGATCGGGCAATTGATATTGTTCATTTAGTTTGTCTCCTATCAAGGTACAATTGACATAATAAGAACATAGCATTAGCCCTGGCATTAGGATTGCCAAACGAGGCATCTTTAGCACTGGGCATCATCTGATTCAAAGCCTCTTCAACGGTCTCCAATTGCTTACTGGTAAACTGCAGCTGCATATGTTTTAATCTGGCGGCCTGAGCTTTTTGCCAGGCCTGCAGGTGTTGAGCCAGTTCCTCCTGTCCGATGGAAGATAAGGCTTTCAGGCTTTCGACGGACTCAGGCAAGATAGAAAGGACTTTGTCTTCTGGAATAGTTGACATAATCTGTTTCAATAATTGGCCTTTTAACGCCAGGTCATCTTCGCCGTGAATGCCATTCAAAGCCTGAGCTAGTAACATAGCTTCCTGGTCATTCAGGTTGACCACCACACAGGGAGCGGTGTTAAATCCGGCCTGGAGGATGGCCCGCAGACGTTGGTTGCCGGATAATACCTCAAAGCGGGAACCCTGGGAAGGTCTGACCACCAGTGGTTGTACCAGACCATAGAGACTAAGACTCTTCTTTAAGCGGTTGAGCATTGACTGGTCCATCTGGTTTACATTCCAGGGGGCTCCCTCCAAGTTAGCTAATGAGATTTCAATTACGTTCATTAACGGTCTCCTTTAAAATTGTTACCATTTACTTTGTCCGCCAACTAACAAACACGGTAAGGGGGTACGGGGGAAAACCATGTTTGTTAGTTAGTTAGCAGGCTTACTGGTTGGGTAAAACAGCTCCTCATAAAAATTAGTTTGTTGACGACCACACGATTTTGGCGGTTCTACCCTATTCTTCTTGGGATAAGGTAATACCGGCATCTCCAGCCGGTAGCGCCAGGAGGCATCCAGGAAATAGACATAGCGATGTTTGGCTAACTGGGTCACTAGCTTAACCGGCAGGCCCTGGCCGGCCAAATACTTAATAGAATGGGTGCCGTAGATCTGACCGAGGGACCGGGAATGTTTGGGCTTGCCATCGCCGATATCATAGAGGGGAACGGTATCGGATAGACCGGTATACAGCCAATTAGTGGCCTGATAGATAATGCCAACATGTTCCTGGGCCGGATCGGCGTAGGTTACTACAAATTTAATATGGGTAAACCGTCGAAGGGCTTTAAGCGTTATACCAATCACGCGGGACTCCGAATTAGTTGGTAACTGGTCCGATAGCCACAAACGGGTTAGAGTCAAACAATCTTCAAGTACGGCTCCTTTTACCAGGCGATAGGCTAATGATGGCCCGGCGCCGAAGGTGATGGCTCCCAGTAATCGATTATTAACAAAGGCGCCGAAAGTTAGCATGGTCCCGCCGGGCAGGGAGTGCAGATAATGATGTTCCGTAATCAACTTCCTCGCTACAATAAACGGAACAGGCAGCACCAGGATATTATGAGGTGCTATATTTGGAATCGAGCCCGCTACAGCTATGTTATCCATCACGCTACCAGAACCAAGATTCTGTTTATCCATTAGAACCTCCCGGGTTAGGGTGACAAGTGCCACACACCCAACCCCCATCG
>CAITCX010000098.1 GCA_903890885.1 uncultured Dehalococcoidia bacterium | reverse complement strand
GGACGTCTACAGTACGGGTATCTCCGGCGTAACCGTATTCCCATACTTTCTCGAGCAGTTGCTCCCGGTTAAATACCATGCCTTTGTTGCGGATCAATAATGTCAGTAAATCAAATTCTTTAGGGGTTAATTCAAGCTGCTTGCCTCTTACCTTGACCGTGTGTCGTGCGATATCTATTTCCATGGTATCGGTTTTTATCAGGCTGCCGGTATCAGGCGGTTTTATTGCAGCCTGCTCCGCTCTGCGCAAAATAGCTCTAATCCTGGCTAGTAACTCGCGAATTTTGAAAGGTTTGGTCATGTAGTCGTCCGCCCCCAAATCGAGCCCAACCACTTTGTCAATCTCATCATCTTTTGCGGTCAGGATTAAAATAGGAACGGCCATTTCTTGCCTCAAGGTGCGGCATACCTCGAAACCATTCAATTTTGGCAGCATCACGTCCAGAACAAGAAGATCCGGCTTGATGCTTCTGGCTTTCTCCAGGCCATCCAAACCGTCCAATGCCTGTTCAACCCGGTAGCCTTCCTTATTAAGGTTATAAAGAAGGACACTTTGCAGGGTGCTGTCATCTTCTACCACTAATACTGTTTTTTCAGCCAATACATTAATTCTCCATGCCCATTTTGTTTATAGCGAGTATCATCTCATTCAAGCGCCCCGCGCTTTTCTTGTTGTACATAAAACTGATCCTGGGCTTATTTAACAGGTCCGGTTCATCGATTTCTTCAGCCAGGGGCAGGGTCTTTTTGATTTCTCCCCATTCAACCAAATCTGCGAACTTTTGATTTAATTCAATAATTTGATCATCCTGTAGTTCTTTTTCCAGCCGCAGCACCAGGGTATTTTTCACCTGCCTCAGGGAGTGGTAGGTTGAATAATAGAACTTGATGTAATTCCGGGCTTGCTCCGGAGAATTTACAATGGTGTAGAAAGACAGGTCTTCATTGCTGATAAGTTGCCGTGACAGTAATTGCAACCGGATGAAGCGGTCCCATTCTTCCCAGTAATTATCGCCCGGAGATTCTATCAGGATGACAGGCATCGGGGGAGCTTTGCCCGTTTGCAGGAGTGTCAGTACTTCAAACCCTTCATCGTGGGTGCCAAACCCACCCGGGAAAAGTGCCACCGCGTCCGCTTCCATGACAAAGAAAACCTTGCGAATAAAGAAATATTTGAAACTGATAGATTTAGGATCTTTCTGAATTATTTTGTTAGCTTCTTGTTCAAAAGGCAGTTGAATATTTACTCCGAAGCTTTTTTCCGGCCCTGCTCCTTCGATCCCTGCCCGCATTATGCCCTCGGCGCCCCCGGTAATCACCATGTAGCCTTCTTCGGCAGCCAATTGTCCTAGTTTAACGGCGGCCTGGTAATACGTTGAGTCAGGAGTGACCCTGGCGGAACCGAACATTGATACCTTGCGTATGTTGCGGTACGGTTTAAAGGCGTGGGCGGCGTGTCTGAATTCAGATAATGCCCGGCTGATCACCTTCAGGTCCAGGATATCCAATTCGTCCCGCTTGCATTTTAAAGCATTCATTACCAGGTCCTTATATAAAGAAGACCGCAGGTCTTTACAATCTGCGGTCAATACTTCATGGGCTGATATAAGTGCTTCGTTTGAATTTATTAATTTCGTATCTGTTACCATATTTCCTCCTCTTACTCAGTATTAATCATAACAACCTGAGATTAACAGAAGATAAAGGCAATGTTAAAAATATGTAAAATATCAAGCTTAGCCGTTAAAAGGTACTTGCAACTTATCGTATTAGGAGAGTGCCTAAAGGTACTACGAAAAGTTACAAGTACCATAGAAAGGGCTACCGTTGAATGTCCAGTTTGATTTTTCCATCTTGGATTTCTACGATGCGGTCAGTCTGTTCGGCAATACGCCGGTCATGAGTAACTATAATAAATGTGGTGCCGAACTCTTGGTTAACATCACGGAAGGTTTTGTAGATACCCTCAGTATTAAGGGTATCCAGGTTGCCGGATGGTTCATCCGCTAAAACAATTTTTGGGTTGTTGATCAGGGCGCGGATTATAGCAGTACGTTGCTGCTGGCCGCCAGACATGCGTGTAGCCAGGTTGTTTTTGACTTGGGCGATGCCGACCATCTCAAAAAGGTCATTTGCCCTTTTCAGTATCTCTTTAGGAAGGTGGTTCTGTTTGATACGGTAGGGCATTAAGACGTTCTCAAGAGCGGTAAACTCTGGTAGGAGGAAATGAAATTGGAAGATAAACCCTATGGTTTGATTGCGCAGTTCCGCAAGTTGGTCCCTGGACATAAGATTTGTGCGTTTACCATCGATGAGGACTTCCCCGTGAGATGGTTGATCCAGGGTCCCGATAATATTAAGTAAAGTGGTCTTCCCGCTACCGGACTGTCCCACGATAGAATTAAAGGATCCAGCCCTAAATTTTAATGCAATGCCGGAAAGCACCTGGGTGCCCCCAACTCCTGGATAGATTTTGTCCACCTGATTAAGCTCAATGATGTCAGTCATTTTATCCTTCTCGAATGACGTCTATGGGGTTAAGTCGAAGAGAACGCCTGGCGGGAATCAGTGCAGCCAGTACCCCAGCCAGGATGGAAATACCCCATGACAAAGCAATGAATTTGTAATCAATAGTTATATTGATGAGAGCTGGTTGGCCGGGTCGGGTAGTACCATAGGAGAAACCATATAACAGTAATATTCCCAAGAAGACGCCCATAATAGAACCAAGAAAACCCAGGATCAAGCCCTCAAAAATAAAGATTAAACTGGCGGCACGGTCCTTAATGCCCATAGCCTTTAGAATACCTAACTGGCGGGACTTTTGAAAGACGGTGATGGCTAATATGGAGGCAATGGCGATTACCACGGAAACAATTATAAAGATTTGGATCATTAAGCTGGAAGTACTCTGGCCCTGGAGACCACTGAGAAGCTCCTGGTTCTGAGCCTTCCAGTTGTCCACAGTAAGATTATTATTGTTTAGAACATTCTTAATCTGAGAGGCTATCACATCGGCTTGAAACAATTGGTCAACTGTAATTTCAAGGGAAGTAACACCTTTGCCATAACCGAAGAATTCCTGGGTGGTAGCGAGGCTGGAAATTACCCAGGTCTTATTCAGGCTGGCAGTGCCCAGATCATAAAATCCGACGATTTTATAGGTACCGGTTTTGCCGTCAGCAGTTTGCATCACTAGGTTATCACCTAAGCGGTAGTCCAGATCATCTTTCAACTCCCGGCCGACCAGGACTTCATTGGCGGAAGTCGTCCATTGTCCCTGGTAGATAGCCGGACCCACCTTGTAAATACGATTGAAGGCGTTAGCGTCCATTCCCCGGAAGAGGATGGGGATTGTCTTGTTGTTATGCTCAATAATGGCGTTCCCGGAGGCACAGACCCCAAGGTCTTTGATCAGCCCTGTAGTCTGGGTGCGAATAGCAATAGAAGGCCATTCTTTGAAATAAACGTTAGAGGTATTGGATGTAATCGTAATCTGCGGAGAACGACCTATCGTACGATCTATCAAGGTCAATTGCAAACTGGAAATTAGAAGACCTATGAAAATCTGCGCGGAGACAGCAACGCCTATACCAAGAATAACAAGGACGGTCTGTCCGTGGCCTGACCTGAGAAACCGGATTGCAATTCTAAGAGATAACATCTGGTTGATTCTCGCTTAAATCATGAATTTCTTCAAAGGTTTGCAGGACCAGATCGGCTCCCAACCGGTGACAAATAGATAAATTCTGCTGGCAAGCCTGACCGCCCAGTATAACCTGGAATGGGATGGCGGTTTTGAGGCCAAGGATATTTTGAAACGCATTACCGACCGCTACCAGATTGAAAGCAGTCGTGATGCTGATGGCTACATAGGCTGGCCGGGTATATTTTATAGCGTCTATAATATCATCCTGGGGGGTATTAGCCCCTATAAAATAAGACTGGAATCCACTTAAAGTAAAGAAGTCTGCAACCATACGGGCGCCTATTTCATGAGATTCCCCAGGTGGGCATAATACCACGGCTTTCCCCTTGAAGGTCTGACCAAAAAGATGTTCCCTTTCCCTTATCAGATAAGGATAACAGCACTCGATAATAGTGCGGACTATCGAAGTGCGCAAATGCTCTTCCCAGATACAGAGCTTCTGTTGGTCGTCTCGGCAAGCTTTCTCATTCTGGGCCGGTTTCAACAGCTCTTTGTAAAGCGTCACAATATCCAGATCCGCTCGGTCCAGGTGAGAAAGGGCGAAACGGACACAATTTTCCTTATCAGCGTGGTTCAGATAAGATAAAAATTCTTCATAAAGTGGATGCATTTTTACACCCCTGATAAACAATATATATAATTATCCGTATTTCGTAGCATTTTATTACAACTTTTGGGCATTTTTCTCTCACAGTTTCCTGGTACGGAATCGATTGAATTAATAACCTTCTAATGACGTATCAATATTCTTTTTTCTACTTATTCTTTTATTCATTACTTTAGCTAGCCTCACCAGTGTAGTTCCGGTTAGAGTGGCTCGTCATCCATTTCTAGTATTTTACTATGCACGTTATTCATGGACACTTTTTCATAAGATACTTATTTTACACTTTTTATAAGCATTAAATATTTACTCGTAAGCCAGAGTTTCTCTGATGCTCATGCGTATAGCGCGATAAGCCGGCATTAGGCTGGCAATAAAAGCAATACCGATTATTATAGCTAACCAGATTCCTAGACCGATGAGTGAATAAACAAATGGCAGCGTTCCGCCAAACATGAGATTACCCAGCAATGAATCGAAAATAAGACTTACAGGAATGCTGGTTGGAATGGCGATCAGCCAGCTGACCAGGCCTATTATTAACCCTTCAGTTATTACCACCCCGGCTATCGACCGGTTGGTGGCTCCAATCGAGCGCATGACTCCAATCTCACGAGTACGTTCCAGGACATTCAAACTCATCATACCCATCAATCCCAAGGCTCCGATAAAAGCCGACATGATAGCCATGATCAGTAAAAAATAGATAAGAAAATCCACCTGCCCGGCATTCGACGAAACAATGGCCTGTTGAGTTATTGAGCTGCCTACTTTAATGCCGGATTGTTTGAGATGTGATTCTACTATTTCCGCCATCGCAGTCTGGGAATCCCCATCTTTATTCACGGTTCGTATATACAGTGATGAAGTCAGTCCTGCTGTGCCCTGTATATGGGACAGGTAGTCGAAGTCGGCGTATGCTGATTTTTCCCAGGCCTGGGGGATGATGCCGACGATTTCCCACTGCCGGATTTGGTCGTTTATTTTAAATGATATAGTATCGCCAGTTTTAACATCCGGCATATCATCCGCCAGTGAACTGGTCAACACTAACGCATTACGGTCACCGGCTTGCAGCCAGCGGCCTGATTTCATGTCCGCTTTCACGAAATTATCTCCGTAACGTAATCCGATTATGGTAAAAGTGGAACCATTAGTCCCATCCGGTTTGATCCGCTGAACGCTGGCGAAGCCCTGAGTATCTACTTCCACTACCCCTGGGATATTTAAAGTTCTGGTCCTGACGCCGTTGATTGGATAATCACCCTCAAAACTCAAAGCAACTTCCCAATTGTAGTATTTATCAAAAACTCTGGCGAACTCCGTATCTAGGGAGTTGCGGATGTTCATCACGCCGATAAAGAGTGTACCTGCCAGGATAAGTGTTCCCAGTGTAAGAGCCAATCTGGCTTTTCGTCGGAAAGTGTTTCTCAGGGAAAGAAGAATTGGACGCGAAAATATACTTAGTTTAAAAAGAATTCTGTCAAACCAACTGTTACGGATTTTACCGGAAATGCCGTAATCGCTGAGCGCTTCACGAACGGAGACTTTCACTCCTCCTATGATGGGGAAAAAGGCAGCCAGCGCTGGTATGAAAAGGGCGGCTGCGAGTTCCATATATAGCACCCTCATTGGCAAATGAAAGTTTGTGATGTCAATATTTAATAGAGCTGCTACCATACCTGTAAAGATATAGGCCAACCCCAAACTTATAGGCAGGGCTAAAATGAGTGCTAGTAAACCGTAAATGCTTACCAGCACCAAATATAAACTGATAATTTGCCTTCCAGTTCCCCCCAGGGCTTTCATCATGCCTATTTGACGTTTTTGCTGAGACACCAGTGCAGTAATGGTGTTGACAATGAGAAAGGCACTCAGGATCAGGGAAAAGAAACCCAGTCCGCTTAGAATAAGGGTAAAACTGCTTGTAACTGGTTTAGCCCAGTGTTCGCTGGCATTCTTGACCTGGGTGGAATAGACCGGAAATCCCCGGTTCTCCAACTTTTCTTTGAGGGAGTATGCTACCTTTTCCAGTTCAGGAATATCAGTTAAATTTTCTTTGGTAACGATATTGATCTGGTTGAATTGGCCGGAATACCCCAGCCATTCCAGTGTGGATAAACTGACATAAGCTGTCGGTAGAGGGACCATATTACCGGGGAATGCGTTGAGGTCATGCACCGTGCCGGAGATATCCAGTTCAAATTGCTTGCCGCTGGATAATTCGATTCTTACTTTGTCCCCGATCTTGCCCCGGCTTAATGGCAATGATGCTCTTTCAAAAACTATCTGCTTGAGCTCTGGCGGCCAGCTCCCGGCTTCAGGGGTAACTTTGTTCATCTGGATATTATTATAGTTATCATAGGCTAATAGGGTAAGATTATAAGTCTTATTCCCGGCGTACATTTTAACATTGTAAGAGGCGCGCCCCTGTACTTCTCCAATTCCAGGCTGCTTACTTATCCAGCGTAAGAGGTTTTGGTCAAAACCGGAGGTATTCATTATGATTTTAGAAGAATTCACTGCGCGATACTGGGAATCCATATCGGTTATCAGCATATCTTGGGTAATAAAGACGCTGCCGAACGCAAAGAGTCCGACGGCT
>CAITCX010000097.1 GCA_903890885.1 uncultured Dehalococcoidia bacterium | reverse complement strand
CTCAGCCCCTTTATGTCTTAAAAATGGAAACTGAAACTAACCGTCTGGTCGTCGGCTTTCTATCCCAGTTGTATCGTGATAATTTGACGGCTGGCTGTATCAACTGGGTGGCCGGCCGGTCCCCGGATAGCAGTCTAAAAGTAACCGCACGGGTGCGTTATCGGGCTACCGAGGCTAAAGCGGTGTTGCAGATCGTCCAGGACAGGGTGCGGATCCTTTTTGACGAACCTCAGCGGGCCATTGCGCCCGGTCAATCCGTGGTATTTTATCAGGGTGATGCAGTGCTCGGCGGAGGGGTCATTGAATAAAATGTTGAAAAATAGCCCCGACTGGAAGTTTACCGAAGAACTAAACTGTTTTGACCAGGGATACCGGGTAGTTGCTGGCATCGATGAGGTTGGCCGCGGTTGTCTGGCCGGGCCGCTGGTAGCTTCTGCGGTCGTTATGCCCGGAGACAAGCAGTTGGCCTGGTACAAACGGGTCAAAGACAGCAAATTGCTGACTGCTAACCAGCGCGAAGAATTAGCGCCTTATATTCATGAAACAGCTCTGGCCGCCGGCACCGGTGTGGTAGAAGCTTATTTAATCGATCAACTGGGTATGACTGCCGCTGTTCACCTGGCGATGAGTCTGGCAGTAACCCAACTTCATCCACAGCCGGACTTTCTGCTGATCGACTACTTAACGATACCTTCCTTGAAATTGCCGCAAAAAGGCGTTGTGAATGGTGATACCCTGTGCTTTTCAATCGCCTGCGCTTCTATTGTGGCCAAAGTGCACCGAGACCACATGATGCAGGACATTGACTGCCGCTATCCCGGTTACGGTCTGGCCAGAAATAAAGGGTATGGGACCCAGGAGCATCTGGCTGGCTTGCGTGAACTGGGGCCATCGCCTGTTCACCGCTGGTTGTTTGAGCCGGTTAGAAACATCGCCCGGATTTCGTTTAAAGAATGGACCGAGAGAAGAGCGGCGGAAGGAATTCATGGAACGTAAAGAACTGGGTGCCCTCGGCGAAAAGCTGGCTAAAGACCATCTAAAAAAGAATGGTTACAAGCTAATTGAGACCAACTACCGCTGCCACTCCGGTGAGATAGATATCGTAGCCAGGCAAAAAGACTGCCTGGTTTTTGTGGAAGTGCGTACCAGGTCCACTCTGCAATACGGCACACCTGAAGAATCCCTCTCTCCCACCAAACAAAAACATATGATCAAATCAGCCTATTATTACCTGCAAAATCATGAAAAGCTGCCCGAGAACTGGCGCATTGATCTGGTGGCCGTGGAACTGGACGCCCTGGGTAAAATCAAACGTATTGAGATTCTGGAAAACGTTCTGGAAGAATAACCGCTGTTATACGGCTGCCTCGACCCTGTTCCTCAAAGTGCCTATTTTCTCGATTTTTATCTCCACTATATCTCCAGCCTGTACAGGCCCTATTCCGGCGGGGGTGCCGGTAGCGATCACATCGCCTGGCAGCAGGGTCATGACCCCCGAGATAAAACTGATCAACCTTGAGATGCCGAAAATCAACTCGCTGGTGCGGGCTGATTGCTTTACCTCCCCATTCAGATAAGTTTCCAGTTTGAGGTCGTCGGGGTCTACCTCGGTCTCTATCCAGGGTCCCAGGGGAGCAAACGTATCGAAGCTTTTAGCGCGGGTCCATTGTCCGTCATCCTTCTGCATCTGGCGTTCTGTCACATCGTTGAAGCAGGTATAGCCCAGTACATAAGAGCGGGCTTGGGTTTCGGGGACCTGTTTGGCAGTCTTGCCGATCACTACCGCCAGTTCGCACTCAAAGTCCACCCGTTTAGAAGACTTTGGCAAAATAATGGAGTCCCCGGGTCCAATGATGGCCGTTGAGGGTTTAATGAAGAGTAAAGGATTGGCCGGCAGGGCCTCTTTGACCTCTTGAGCGTGAGGGCGGTAATTCAGGCCCAGGCAGACCACTTTGGATGGCAAACATGGCGATAACAGTTTAACTTCAGAGAGAAGGTAGCTGGAACCGTCCTTTTGAAATGCGGTTCCATTTTGAAAACAAAGGAAGGGATCTGCGGCCAACCCCTGCACCTGCTGGTTGTACAAAACACCATATTTGATTTCCGATTTAGCTGTGAAACGTATTATTTGCATAGGACTCTCCTTTTAGTGGTTGCCAGATTATTCCAATTATCTCTGAAAGCCCAGGGCTAGTCAAAAACCCGGCAAATTTACGGTTGTCTTACGAAAGAGTACTATCCTGACTCTGGATGTTCCTGCACCGCAATTTTGCGTAAAATGGTATAATAAATACTTGAAATCCCGACTCTTGGTATAGGCAGGAGAATGAAATGTACAAAAAAGTCCTGGTGCCCCTGGATGGATCGCCTTTTTCTGAATGCGTTCTGGAACATGTAAAAATTATGGCCGCTGGTTGCAAGATACCGGAGGTAATTCTAGTCTTCATTGTTGAACCGGTAAATCCGGGCATGTATGAAGTGCCGGGCAATTTTATTGAAGAGATTCAAAAACAGGCGATAATTTCAGGTGAAGAATATCTGAAAAAGACCACTGAAAAACTGGTTGCCGCTGGAGTAGCCGCCACCGGGGTGGTCCTGCGGAGATCGGAAGAGCACACGTCTGAACTCCAGT
>CAITCX010000096.1 GCA_903890885.1 uncultured Dehalococcoidia bacterium | reverse complement strand
CGATTGTTCACAATAGATACCCAGTGGATCGGTTTTATCTACTTTATATCCCAGATATTTCGATTCGATATGATATTTATACAAGCTTCCTTTACCGATTCCTGCGATAAAACCTTCCCAGATGCCGGATTGTTCACGTGACTTTAAAGGGTGGCTGCCTTGATTCCAGTCATTGAAATCGCCGATTACGCTTACTCGTTCGGCATTGGGCGCCCATACCGCAAAATAAGTCCCGTCACTCTGCAAATGCGCACCCAGTTTATCATATAGGCGAAAATGGCGGCCTTCGTTGAAAAGGTAAAGATCATTGCTTTCAATCAGACTAAAATTTGCCGTATGCTCCTGTCCTGGATTGTCAGGTGAACCCGAGTTTTTTTTGCGCGATGTCATAGTGTATTGCCTGCTCCTTTTCGGATGCGGTTGATGTCATCCTGTAACTGGTGGATATCTTTGGAACTCTCCATCTTTTCTAAAGAAAATGCGGTTTTATGGGTCCAGTTCTGTTTACGCACCGTGCCGGGTACGTTTTGCGGTTTGGTCTCCAGCCAGAAATCCTCCAGATTTAAAACCAGGGCATAGACCGGACTGGCGGCCAGCAGACTCAAAACTGCGTGCAGAGTAGCTTTAGTGTCCTGTGCCAGATCGCTGGTAAGTCCCCGGTACTGTAAAATGCTGATCAACGCCCTCTTAACCTGCCGCCTTTGTTCCAGCTCCCTGGGGACTTCATCAGCGTTTAGAAGTTTCATCTTCTGCCTTTCTATTATGTCCTGCTCTTGCCAAAAAGCTGCAAAAGGAAACATGTCATGGGTATTTAGCCCTGCTGCTGCTTGAGGCGGTATATATCCGAGTTGGTTTTCGGATACCAACTCATATTGCCCGACAAACATCCGAAAAAGGCCGTGTTTTTCTATCATGGGGCGCACTTCAGGCGGAACCAGACCCAGGTCTTCTCCGATTATTACCGAATTGTGGCGTTGAGATTCCAGCGCTAGAATAGCGTAAAACTCCTCCGCCTTATAGTTGATATAAACACCTTCTGCGTTGGGAATACCCTGAGGTATCCAGAAAAGGCGGTGAAAATTCATCAAATGGTCAATACGCAACATTCCAGCCGTAGAAAGTTGTTTTCGCAGGCCGTCAATAAAATATCGGTAACCCTGTCGTCGGATATTTTCAGGATGGAGGGGTGGAAAGTCCCAATTCTGGCCGTTAGTGAAGACGGGATCTGGTGGAGCCCCGGCGCTGGCACTCCGTGCGAAGATATCAGGTTGTTTCCAGACATCATAACTGTAAGGATGGATTCCAACCGGCATATCCATGTAAAGATGGTTATTGGAATTTTTTGCTTTGCGGGCCAGGTCACCAAGTTGTATTTCGGTAAGCCATTGAGTAAACATATAATAGCGGGCAGTTGGTCCAGATAGATCCAAATTATCAAGATGACTGTTGACAGCATTTTTAGGCCAATCGGTCCATTTCAGCCCATATTTTTCCCCGGCTTCCCGGAAAGCGGCATAGTCAACCAGACTGGTATTTTTATTAACAAATTCGCAGAATTCGGTGAAACGAGGCGGTTTTTCTCTGAAAAAATATTCGGTTAATTCGATCAAAACTTGCCGTTTTAGTTTCAACTGTTTCTCGTAATTGACATAAGCAGACGATTTCAATTCTGCCAGGGTTTTCTGAAAGTCCTCGTTCTGGAGAATAGCCAGCGCCGGCGGACAATTAGCCAGTTCTGGTATCTGCTGGATGTCCAGATAAAACTCGTTCCAGAAAAAGCGACTGGCCGGTAAATAAGGTCCGGGCCCATATTTTTCATCAAAAAACCCGGCTAGCAAGGGCAGTGTTCCGACAAAGCGACCTCCCAGGCGCAGAGTTTGGTCAAAAAGTGTGTTAAGGTCGGAAAAGTCGCCGGCTCCCCAACTCCTGCTGCTGTGTATCGCGTAAAGAGGGGCAAAGACCCCCCAGATTTTTTCAGACTGAGGAGGTTGAAAGGCTTTTTGCGGATAAGAAATCACCAGAGCGTCCGCATTATGGCCGGGTAATTCCAGTCGCAATCTATGATAACCGTCAGGCAAGCTGTTCGGCAGATAGAGCCTGACGTTATAATACGATTTGCCATCAATGGTTGCTGCGTGTATGATAGACGATTCTTCTATCCGCCAGAGGAGTTCTTGCTTCTGCCCGTTTTCCAGTGTTAAGTTGGCTTTTACAGGTTTGTTCAGGCTCGAGAATGGTAGTCTCAAGCTGACTGTCAACATTTCATCGTGGGAAACAGTGATGACCGGGTCCAGTGGTTCCAACCACTGCCTGTGTCTTTTTTCTTTGATAGCTGCAGGCACATCTGCTAGGCCGGATATTGGAGCGCCCAGGGCTTTCAGGGCAGCTACCAGAGATTCTACGGAAGCCGACCGGGTCTGGTTATTCATGTCCAGAAATGCGGTCCTTACACCGTAGAGATTAGCCAGAGTATGCAATTGGGCCAGGCTGGCGTTCATCTCGATACCTCAATAAAGTTCATCGTTCAGGTTTTCAAACGGATATCTTTTAAATTCAGGCTGTTTTCCGGGAAATAGGCGTTCTTAACATATTGAGACAACATGCGCTGGGAATTATAATAAGATCCATTTAAAGCTATGGCGTTGCGTCTTATCCAGGCGTAGGCCAGCGGACGGCTGAAGAACATCGGCATAATGACGTATTCCAGCTTGTTATATAAAGAGGCAATCTCGCGGGTCGGGTTGCTTTCGCCCTGCCAGCCTTCATCAATAGACCACCCGGTCACTCCTTCGACCAGGCCCTCGACCCACCAGCCATCCATGATGCTGAGGCTGGGCACGCCGTTCAGGGCGGCTTTCATACCACTGGTTCCAGAAGCCTCCTGGGGTTTCTGGGGTGTGTTCAGCCACAGGTCAACCCCGGATACCAGTAACTTGGCCAGATCCATATCGTATTCTTCCAGGTAAACCACCTTAATAGTATCCTTGAGTTGCTCTGCTGCGCTGAAGATGCTGCGAATGATTTCCTTGCCGCTTTCGTCTTTGGGATGGGCTTTGCCACTGAAAAGTATTTGCAGCGGGCCGACGGCACTTGCGATTCTGCGAAGCCGGTTAATATCTGAAAAGAGCAAATTTGCCCGTTTGTAACCGGTAGCCCGGCGGGCAAACCCGATGGTCATAGCAAATCTATCCAGCCCTATGCCGCTGCGTTTCCGTACCTCAGTTAACAGGGCGGATTTGGCTTCAATATGTGCTTGCTCGATTTCTTCTCCCGGGACGCTGATAATATAACGCAGGTAGAGGTTGTCTTTACGCCACTGCGGTATATGTTTGTCGTAGAGTTGTTGAAAAGAGGGGGCTGCCCAGGTAGCTGCATGCACTCCGTTGGTGATGGAGTTAATCGGGTAGTTGGGGAACATACCTTGTGAGATTTCTTCATTGCGCATCGACACGCCGTTGATATAATGGGAAAAACACAAACCGAAATAGGTCATATTCAAAGTGGTTCCATCGCGGAAGCAAGAAGCGGATTTGAGTATGGCAGCCTGATCCTCTCCCAAAATCCTTATTACCATATCCATTGGGTACTGGTCTATGGCAGCCGGAACCGGGGTATGGGTAGTAAATACACATAAATTTCGCACATCCTGGGCACAAGTAGAGTTCACTTCGCAAACCTGTTTCCGATCCATATCTTCTTTCAAAAGGGATAATATTAATAGAGCTGAATGTCCCTCATTCATATGGTATGCCCGGAAGTAGTCGTGCCCCATAGCGCGGAGCAAGGCGATGCCGCCCATTCCCAGTACTATTTCCTGGCAAAAACGGTAGCGGCTGTCTCCTCCGTATAGATAATCGGTCAGAGACTGGTCCCAGTCTGAGTTTTCTGCCACAGCAGTATCCAGCAAATAGACTGGCACGGCGTGGCCCTGG
>CAITCX010000095.1 GCA_903890885.1 uncultured Dehalococcoidia bacterium | reverse complement strand
GGTATTCTTGTTGGGATTTTCGGCGCACTTAGACGTTTCATCGGTTAATGCTCCTTGCCATACATCGAGGAATCTCTTGCTATTGCTATTGTAGTATTACATCAAACTGGAGTGAAAGAGTCCACGAATCTTCTGTTTTACTAGTTGAAATTTCGGTAATGCGAGACGTAGCGTATGGTAACCCCTCAAGGTTCTTGAGGAAGTATATTATTTTTGGAAACGTCGATGCCGTTCCAAACGCAATAGCATATGATCTCATATTATATATGCTTCCATTTATTGCAGTAGTTGTATTTCCACTCGGGGGATAAAATTTGAAATACGGTGTATTGGAGTCTCTCGCAATTTCAAGCAACTGGGTCGCCAGTTCTGTATCGTCAACGGATGTGGTGAATGGGGTACTTTTTGACAGGGTCGCAACAGCGTCATTGAGCGTCGCTTTAAGGTCGGAAATACTCTTAGGCGGACTGGCTGCTATGCTAGTTTCTGTTCGTTTTATGTCGTTTACTAATCCGTCTTTCGTAGTCAATCCTTGGGTATAGGAGAAGGCGAAGTATACCGTCAGCGCTAAAAGGACGACAATCACGACACCTAAAACTAATTGATTAACCTTGATGCCTTTGGGGAGTTTTATACCCCCACCCTCTTTAGAGAGTTTCTTAGGCGAGAGCTTATTCAGTGATAACTTATTCATCATATCAGACCTTTATTTGATACAGAGATTACCTATTGCTGTTAAGGCTGGCATTGTTCGTACTGGAAATAGTAGACATGTCAAATGGGGCTGTAATCCCGAAGCTGACAGAATCGGTGCCATCTTCGAAGCTAAAAGTAATTCCCTTGAAGAAGGGGCTCTCTTCTAATACTTTTTCATAATCGATGATGTATTGTCTCTTGGTGGAGGTGCCGGCAAAGACGACTGATATGTCCGTTAGGGTTATGGCATCTAAAGTTATTTTGGATTTTGGTGTAATATCGTTGATTTCCTCGAGGATTGCCGACCATATGATCCTTGTGCTGATAAATGTCCTGTAGTCCACTCCCACTACAGCCAATTTCGCAACGTTGTCGTCAATCTGCTTCTGTATAGTAGCTGCTTCCGCATTGTTGGCCAAGTTTGCTTGAAGGGTTGATTGTAGGCTGGTTAGCTTTGGCCTCAGCGGTTTTATGTCGCTGTCTACGCCTGTTTTGGCAATAAAGACGGGCACCAGCGCGCATACCAGGAGAATCGCTACCAGAGCTAACAGGAGGGAAAGTTTGGATTTCTTGACGGGGCGATACTCCGGTGGGAGCAAGTTCAGGTCTATTTTTCTAGGACGCTTTTCAGATATCTGCTGCAACGTCATTTAATTTCCTTACTAATTAATAAAACGGCTAACCATTCACCAGCACATGAAAGGAATGTACTATGAAAGCGATAAAATGTCAAGCTCTTAATCTTAATAATATGTTATGGTCCAAGATATTACTGCCAGGCTCTGTTGCTCCGACCAATGTGAAGGGCCGGGTGTCTGTCGCACACAGGCAGTGACAGACGCTACGTTGGTACCGTGACGGCTTGCCGTACTTGTAATTGTGTAATCCTGATATTGATATCCGGTAGAGTCGCCAGTCCTGACCCAGGTGTAAAGTGGGTCGCCGATGCCGCTGAAGGTGGGCTTTACAAACATTTGGCTCATGCTGCGAGTTACGTTGCCGCAACTAAACCCGTCTCCACGCTGGGCTAGATTTTTAAATTTAATAGAGTAGATGTCGCTCCCGCCTTGCGGGACGGTCCAGTTCAGTTGCTGTTGAAAGGCAGTATTGACGCCGTTCATTTTATTCCCGGTAGTGACGGCCGAGCCGGTTGCGTTTGTCACAATTGACCCGTTTATTCGATACGTAATCGATATGTTGCCGATGCAGTAATAGTTGCAGGGGGTCCGCCCAAATCTGACATACTGTGAATCTTTAAAGTACCAGTTCACCGTTACATTGTCTCCCTCGGTTAGAGACACGTTAAAAACATATGTTTGGCCATACGGCAGCGTATTGAGACCGAAGCTGCAGCCGGGGTCAAGATAAGTAAAGCCTGGGTGTTCGCCTCCACTCGCCGGCGGCGGCGAAGGCATAG
>CAITCX010000094.1 GCA_903890885.1 uncultured Dehalococcoidia bacterium | reverse complement strand
CCAGTAAAATAGGGTAAAAGACGAACCCCCAGGGCATTAGAATGACCAGCACCCCGATCATGCTGGCGCCGCCCTTGCCGCCTTTGAATTTCAAGAAAACGGGAAAATTGTGACCGGCCAGAACCAGGAAACCGGCCAGAAGAGGCACATACCAGGGGGTACCCAGCCACATCGCCACAGCGACGCTCAACATACCTTTACCGAGATCCATGGCCAGCACCAGCATGCCCCACCAGAACCCCACACTGTAAAAGGTGTTCATGGCCCCCATGTTATGGCTGCCCACTTTACGGATATCCAGGCCCCGCCGGGTTTTACCGATGATAAAAGCACTGGGCAACGAGCCTAGCAGGTAGGCGACGACCAGGGCGGCCAGACTGACTAAAACCTCTTTCATGACTGAGCCTCCTTTTTGAGTGAACAGTCCCGGGTTTCTGGTTTAAGGTCTGATTATCAAGTTTTTAAGAATGGGTACAGGCTGCCCGCCGGCGGGAAAGTCCTTACTGCTTATCTAAAAACGGGCTGGGATTAAAACTCTGGATGTTGAGGCGCAGGTTTTCAATGCCGCTCCAGCGGTCCAGCTCCAGGTTATAGACGATATCCAGGGATTCCGCCATGTCCTTAGCGGCTTCTCCCAGCTTGAAGGCGACGGCATCAAAAGGCGTACCGTCCTGCTTGAGCTTCAAGCGCAAATGCTGAGCCTCGCTGCCCATAGTGCGGCAACTGGTAACGCGTACTCCACGGCTGACGAAGGTAGGCACAGGGTTGGCCTTGCCGAAGGGTGAGAGAGTTTGCAGCATCTGGTAGGTCTCAGGCACGAGCTGCGAGAGCGAGACCTCGGCATCGATATTGAGGCGCGGCCGCAAATCCACCTCTTTCAACTGCGCAGCAGCCAGTTCGATAAGGGCATTTTTCAAAAGATGGATATTCTTGGCCGGCATAGTGAACCCGGCAGCCTGGGCATGGCCGCCGAAACGGCCGAGCAAACCGCTGCACTGGTTAAAAGCCTCGATAATATTAAATTCCGGTATGCTGCGTGAGCTGCCGGAAGCGGTCTTTTCATCTATGTTGACGATCACCACGGGCCGGTAGTACTCCTCAGACAGCTTGCCGGCTACCGGACCTGCTATGCCCAGCGGGAATTCACGGTTGACCAGCATAATGAGAGGAGTCAGCCCCTGGATAGCGATCTGGGCACGGGCTTCGGTCATGGCCTTGGACGTCAACCTCTGGCGTTCGACGTTCTGCTGTCCCAGCATGGTCGCCAGTTCACGGGCTTCTTCGCCGGATTGAGTGGTTAAAAGCTTGTAACTGGCGATGGCATGTTCCAGCCGCCCGGAGGCATTCAGCCAGGGAGAGAGACACCAGGTGATGGATTCGGCATCCAGGTTGCCGGTGCTCAAGCCTGCTTTGTTGATAATTTCCCGTATGCCCAGGCGGGAATTCTGGTTCAAGGTGCGGATACCGCGCTTGACCAGGTAACGGTTCTCGCCGACCAGCGGCACCATATCGGCCACCGTGCCGAGCGCCACCAGGTCCATGTGGGCTTCCATCTGGTCCTCTTTGCCCAGGCTATTCATAAGGGCCTGCATAACCTTGTAAGCCACGCCTACCCCGGACAGTTCGATGAAAGGATATTTTGACCTGGGCAGCTTGGGATTGACGATAGCGTATGCCGTGGGCAGGACAGGCGGCGTAACATGATGATCGGTAATAATGAGGGTCATCCCGAGCTTGGCAGCGTGCCTGGCTTCTTCTACATCGGTTATGCCGCAATCCACGGTCACGATCAGATTAATGCCCTGCTGGTGCAACTCATCCAGAGCGCCTTCACGCAGTCCGTGACCTTCGGTAATACGGTGAGGGATATAAGGAATAACGATGCCGCCCAGCGAGGTCAAGCCCTGCACCATGAGGGCAGTGCTGGTCACACCATCGACATCAAAATCACCATAAACGGCAATCTTTTCGCCTGAAAGGAGGGCACGGTACAGGCGGGAGATAGTTTTTTCCATGTCCGGCAGCAGCATGGGATCGGCGGAAAGACGCTCATCGCCGTTGATAAAAAGTTCAAATTGTGCGGGGTCGCGCAGGCCACGATTATAGAGCACCTGGGCCAGCAGTGCAGATTTACCTGCGGCCTGGGCCAGGAATTCTGGAGGTGCCGGTGGCAGAATATTCCAGCGGCTGTGGTTCACTTTTTACCTTTCTAGGTAAAGAGCGCTGAAAAGATCAAACAAAAACCCCCGCGCCCCCCGTCACCGGAGGACCTTTTGAAATTGCGGGACATCTACAAGTTCGAGATCCCGATTTTATCGAGAAACCGCTTTTCAGCAGCCTATACATAGCGCATCAGAGCCAGGACTGAATTATGACCACCGAAACCGAAGGAGTTGGACAGGATTTTATTAACCGACGCTTTGCGGGCGGTATTGGGCACATAGTCCAGATCGCACTCCGGGTCAGGGTCTTTTAAATTAATAGTTGGCGGTATTATACCATATTGCAGGATTAAAACACATATAGCTGCTTCAATGGCGCCTGCCCCACCCAGCAAATGGCCAGTCATGGATTTGGTGGAACTAACGGCCAACCGGTAAGCGTGCTGACCAAAGACCGCCTTAATGGCAGTGGTCTCATTTTTATCGTTTAAAGGCGTAGAGGTGCCGTGAGCGTTGATATATTGAACTTCCTGCGGCTGCCAACCGGATTTGCGCAAGGCTATCTGCATAGCGCGGGCGGCCCCCTCGCCGTTATCGGCAGGAGCAGTCATATGGAAGGCGTCTGCCGAAGCACCGTAACCTGCCACTTCAGCCAAAATAGTGGCTCCCCTGGCCCTGGCAAACTCAAGGTCTTCGAGCACCAGGGCAGCAGCGCCTTCAGCCATGACAAAACCGTCACGCTGCTTATCAAAGGGGCGCGAGGCTGACTGGGGCGAGTCATTGCGCTCAGAAAGGGCCTTGCAGGCATTAAAGGCGGCCACACCGATGCCGTTAATGGTGGCCTCGGCGCCACCGGCGATAATGGCTTTGGTATCGCCACGCTTGATAGTTTCATAGGCGATGCCGATAGCATCCGCACTGCTGGAACAGGCAGAGGTTATGCAAAAATTAGGACCTTTAGCTCCCAGCAGGATGGAGGCCTGCCCGGAAGCGGAATCAGCAATCATCATGGTGGCCAGGAAGGGATTGACCCGATCCGCCCCATTCTGGAGCATATTGACGATCTGGTCCTGGATTGAGGTCAGACCACCGGCACCGCTGCCGATCAGGACCCCGATATCGTTGCGATTGGAATCGTCAATCACCAGGCCAGCGTTTTTAACCGCCTGCTGGCTGGCTGCGACAGCGAACTGAGCAAAACGATCCATGCGCCGGGCTTCTTTGCGATTAATAAAGGCGGCAGGATCGAAATTTTTAACCTCTGCAGCGAATTTGGTGACATGACGGGAGGCATCAAAAAGGGTGATATCAGCTGCACCGGATTTACCCGTAATCAAGGCCTCCCAGTTGGAGGCTAGATCCAGCCCCAGGGGGCTGACCGTGCCCAGGCCGGTGACTACCACCCGATTATTGGCGTTGCTACTCAAGTACAAACTCCTTGTCAGTACGCTCCAAATGCTTGAAGGCGTCAGGACATTTTTAATCCTAACTGCATTATACCAATTTTTCAGGAATTTGATACAACCGGGAGTGAAAAAACAGAACTTCCTGCAGTATATGCTTAAAAAAGCCTGGTTTTTAGCGGCTTCACGCGCACACTCTGGCGTCAAAGGCTGAATAATAGTAAAATAGCATAGACAGCCTGTAAAAAGGCCTGCGAGTTTATCTTTCCGGGCAACCAGGGAAGGAGGACAACAGCATGGGGGATATTATTAACGAGGCCTACGGAGTTATGCAGTGCAAGGAATGCCCGTGGTACAAGGCCTGCGCCACGCCCATGCGCTTCACTGCGGAAGACCTGCGCAAACAGATGGCGGCCTCTGTGCCCGGTGCAGTTCCACCCGCCGGTAATGCCGGTATGGAGAACTTCCTGGCCGGAATGGCTACAGCCGCCCAGAATTCACTGCTGGAAGCCTGCCCCGTCTTCATAGAACGGCTGCGCACCAATCCTAAACTGGCACAGCAGCTTAAACAATTAATGCAAAACTGGTCAAACGAGGTATAAAAATATGATGAACAGTCCGCT
>CAITCX010000093.1 GCA_903890885.1 uncultured Dehalococcoidia bacterium | reverse complement strand
GGTTTAAAACAGTATGGGTAGTATGATCGGTGCTGTTAGAAAAGAGCACAGAAGTGATATTTACTTTCTCTTCAGCCACCACCGAGGTGATGTCCCTTACCAGCCCCACTCTGTCCCAGGCTTCCACCTGGACTTTGACAGGGAAGACTGCTTCGATATGCCCCCATTCTACTTCAATTAAACGCTCCTTTTCTCTCTCATGAATGACATTGGGGCATGTTCGCTTGTGTACCGTGACACCGCGACTGCGGGTAATGTAGCCGATAATAGCATCTCCAGAAACCGGATGGCAACATTCACCCAGACGGGTTAGCATATCACCCACGCCCAGCACTTTGATAGTTGAAGGGGCTACTTTTACCGGAGCTATGGGGGTAACAATCTTACCTGTATCGGACTGGGCCACCATTTTCATGACCACGGTATGGGCGCTGATACCACCGAAGCCGATAGCTGCCAGAAAATCCTCAGTATTATCATACTTAAACATCTTGGCCAGACCATCGCGGTCCGGTACCTTGATGCCCAAACGCTTCAGTTCCTTGTCTAAAAGTTCACGTCCTCGCTCGGAGTTTTCCTGGTGATTCTGTTTCTTGAACCACTGACGGATTTTTTCACGGGCACCGGATGTGTTGACATAACCCAGATTCGGTCGAAGCCAGTCCTGACTTGGACCTTTGCCCACCTTTACGGTCATGATCTCCACAGTGTCGCCGTTGCTCAGACGATAGTTCAAAGGCACTAACTTTCCATTGATCTTGGCGCCTACACAATGATGCCCCAATTCGGTATGAACTCGATAGGCAAAATCGAGGGGAGTAGAACCACGGGGCAGGTCTTTTATTTCTCCTTTAGGGGTATAGACGAAAACCTGATCATTAAATATATCGGTCTTAATGGATTCCATGAATTCCTCAGCTCCGCTGAATTCACGGTGCCAATCGATCAATTGGCGCAACCAGGAAACCCTTTCCTCGAAGCGGACATCCTCTTTTTCCCCTTCCTTATAACGCCAGTGCGCTGCCACTCCATACTCGGCAAAGTTATGCATCTCAACTGTACGAATTTGCAATTCGAGGGGAGTAGTCCCGTTGCACATCATTGTGGTATGCAGAGACTGATAACCGTTGGGTTTAGGATTAGCGATATAATCGTCGAATTCATCTGGAATGGGACGCCACAGGGTGTGAATAATGCCCAGAGCGTTATAGCAATCGGCCACTGAATCAACCATCACTCTCAAAGCCAGCAGATCGTGGATATCGTTGAATTGCTTACCCACGGACTCATATTTTCCCATTTTCTGATAAATGCTGTAGATATGCTTGGGACGGCCGTATATTTCAGCTTTAAAACCAGCTCTAGCGAATTCTTCCTTCAAGGTCTGGATGACCTGCGTGATGAAGTTTTCACGTTCAACCCTGCGGCGGGCAATTAATTTAGCTATCTGTTTATATTTCTCCGGTTCCAGGTAGCGGAAAGAGAGGTCTTCAAGCTGCCATTTCAATTCCCAAATGCCCAACCGATGAGCTAACGGAGCGTAAATTTCCAGGGTTTCCTGGGCGATGCTTAGCTGTTTTTGGGGCGGCATGACGTGCAGGGTCTGCATGTTGTGCAAACGATCAGCCAGTTTTATGAATACAACCCGGATATCCTCGGCCATTGCCACCAGCATCTTGCGCAGGTTCT
>CAITCX010000092.1 GCA_903890885.1 uncultured Dehalococcoidia bacterium | reverse complement strand
TCGATTTTACCCAAATTAGATTTATTTAGCCAGCAACCGCAAAAAACCTGGATTTCCCTGATTTACTTCGTTTTAAGTCAAAATCAGCAACAATAATAAAAGCTTGCTTTTGGTTGTTTTCGCAAGCTCATATTATTTTCAATAATCCTGAAATACTATTATTCCAACTTTCTAAACTGGCTCTTATCCGCTCCGCAGACCGGGCAGGACCAATCCGCCTTATTGGCCTCGAAAGGCGTTCCCGCCTTGATACCGTTGTCGATGTCACCCACTGCCGGATCGTAGATATAGCCGCAGACCCCGCATTTATATTTGGGGATAATGGGAGAAGCAGTTTGAGGTTGAGCTGGTTTGGCCTCTTGATAGCTCGGGGCGCTCTTGGGGGTAAAGCCGCGTTTAACTTGCTGATAATATTCGTAGGTCATAGAAGTCAACTCATTTAACACGTCGCCTTCTACCAGTTGACCGATGAAAATGGAATGGGTACCCGCGTCCACCGACTGAAGGACTTTAGCCTCCAGATAGGCATTGCAGTTGTCAAGGACCACGGGAGCGCCGGTGGCGCCCTTTTTATAATTCACGCCTGCTAATTTATCGGTGTCCCGGCCGGATTTAAAGCCAAATTGTCCGATGAAGCTCAGCGGGGCTTCATTGGTGATAATTGAAGCGGTAAATACACCGCTAGCTTGAATATACTCATGAGTCAGGTTCTTTTTGTTTATACTGACCGCTATGGTAGCCGGTTCAGACGTGATTTGAATAACGGTATTGGCAATCTGAGCGTTAATCTTATTGCCTTTATAAGAACCCACCACGTACAAACCGTAGGAAAGTTTATATAAAGCCTTAGAATTCATAGAAGCCTCCCTTTAAAGATTATTATTATTTGAGCCACGCTTACAGTATAGTACAGAATTCGGATGATTTAAGGCTTTGCCTTTCAAAAGGGACGAAGGCACAACCGAGATATTCCAACCATGAGAAGGTGATTTACTCCAAATTTAAACGTCAGATTTAATAAACGTTATTTTATTACTGATACTGTTTCTTTGCCGAATGGGTTAGTTCTCAGAGTCAAAGAAAATAAATATGGATATTGTTTCTTCAAATAAAAAGCATGGTTAACCCACTCTTTGGCCGCAACCGTGTAGGACCGCTTTGCATCGTTAGCCAGATGTTCAACATCGGTCACAGGCAAAGCTGTCAGGCTTCTGCGTGCCGCGAGTTCCTGTCGGAAGTGAAAAGTGGTCCTTAGTACATCGGTAAAAGCCTCATTTTCGATCAAGTTAGGGTTTTCCAGAAGCCTGAGAAGCAGGCTGTTATTATCCATCAGCAGGGCTTTTAAGGCCTCAAAATCAATCAAGGTGGGATCGATTTTGTAAACATGGTTTTGTAACTCATGTTGAATAAGGGTCAGTTCTGCTTCATGATTTCCTTTGGCAAGACCAAGTTTGGCCCGCAGTTGATCCAGCTCTGGATCAGAAGCGCAAAAATGACGCAGCAACTGGTTGCCGATTTCACTGAAAAATAATTCCACCAGCATGTTCAACCGTTCTACCCTTGTTTTCTCTGATCTACGCTCGATAAGATACTGCGTAAAATTGACTACTACTACTGTGAATAGCCCTACGCCACCCAATATTATTAAAATAGCCAGAATCTTGCTTCCGACCGTGTTAGGCACGATATCACCATAGCCTACAGTGGCAATTGTAACTATCGTGTAATAGAAGGCATCCAGCATTGCAAGCTTCTGGAGATACATAAAACCAAACGTCCCTGCCGCAATTACCGCAACCAGGGCTACCAGCAAAAAAGTTATCCGTTTAAAAAAGCCTTTCACCTTACGGCAGCCATCCTTTTCTTTTAAAATGGTATAATTATTTTACAGGGTGTTCGCTAAGTTTAGTCTCCAGCCGGTTTTGTGTAACAGCCAGAGTGATGTCCCCGCGGGTCTTCTCCAATATGCCTCGTACCTGGTCGGTAGTATGGCGCAAGCCGCCAGTCACCGCATCCGGGAAATCCATGGTCACCAGAGTGGTGTAAATGTCGTCCATAGCGGTCAGTATTTCCTCATAGTTAGTCAGATCGCCGTGCCGCATGCTGTCCAGTATATAACGCCGCAATTCACCTACGGTATCCCCCAGGCCGTTCAGGTAGGCTCCGTAATCTACTTTTAGATCATCCGGATCAGGTAAAGGCTGGCCGGTCACCAGGGCAAAAACGGCATTGGCCTCGGTATACTCCTTCTGGGCGTCTTTTACGAAACCGTGGGAGCTTAAATCAGACCATTCCAGGACTGCTTTAGCCAATGATTCCCTGACCTTTTTGCCTTCCTCCAGCAGTCGCCTGGCCTCTTCGAATTCCTGACGGTGAATGGCGCGGATGGTTATGCTGGCATAACGGATCAACTCACGGCAGAGGGGCAGCACCTTCTCCCGCGCTGCGTCTTTTCTTTCCAGATCGGCGCGGATGCGGTTGGCATAAGAGTCCAGGTATTCTGTTAAATTCTTCATTTATTAGCCTCTATTTCCTCAATTATTTGACGGGCAGCCCCAGCCATGTCCTGCGCTAGCAGAACCGCACTAATCACGCACAGTGAGTCGGCCCCTGCATCAATTGTTTCATGAACTTTACTTTGATTAATACCACCAATCGCGACAAGAGGAACATGAATAACCGACCTTATAAGTCGCAACCTCTCTATCCCTACCACCTCAATATCACCTTTGGAACCTGTGGGATAAACAGCGCCCACGGCGATATAATCAGCACCCTCCCTCTCTGCGTCCTGAGCCTCTTCCACAGTAACGACTGAGCAGCCCAGAATCTTATCAAGCGGCAGCAACCTGCGAGCTTCTACTACAGGCAAGTCCTCTTGACCAATGTGCAGCCCATCCGCGTTGACAGCCAGAGCTACGTCCAAATAGTCGTTTATTATAAATAAAACGTTGTTTTTCCGGCACATCACCTGAAGGTCAAGTGCCAGAGGCATTAGCTGTTTTTTAGGGGTGGTTTTATCGCGTAATTGGATCACCTTCACTCCGGCTTGGATCAACTTAGCCGCCGCTTCCAGATGGCTACGACCGTTTAAAACTTGCGTGTCCAGGATAACATACAATCCTCTGATTATATTTCGACGTTCCCGGCGGGTGAGACTCTGTACCAATTCCTGTTCTATGCTATACAACTCAAAGCGGGCTTTTTTAAAATCATCGGAACTCATTTTCCCGGCCAGTTCCGGCAACTTGGCCAGGTCTTCCAAAACCCGCAAGGATTCTTGAGCACGGCGGGCGTTAGCCACCAAAATGGTTTGAAGATTTTTTTCAGGATTTTCACCAGGTACCTGAAGTTCCACACCTACATCTCCGATGGAATCCCGGGCATTCAGTAGCGATAGATTGAAAGCCGTGTCACCCCGTATTAGATCGTGACGTAACGTTTTCAATCGAGAAGTTAAATCAGCATTATCCAGTAACATCCGGGCAGCCTCTTCCAGGACACGAAGTCCCTCGGCCAGACGGTTCAAATTGGCATCAATAATGCGCAAAATGGGTGATGAACTCATTTTTATTCCTCAGTGGTTTAATTCTACCATAATCATCAACCCCTATCAGCTTGTCATTAAGTTTCTAACATAAATATTAAATTACGTTTAGATAGGTTTTCCTATGACTCCACCTCAGACAAATTTGCCTGATAATACGAGTTCTGATATAATATAAGCGTTGTGGCCCCATCGTCTAGTGGCCTAGGACACTGGCCCTTCACGCCGGCGACTGGGGTTCGAATCCCCATGGGGTCACCACTCTTTCAATTTTCTTCGGATAAATCCACCTTCTCGTTTTTCTCACTATTTTTATTGTGAGACCTGAGTTCCTCAAATTAGTAACCTGAGCCAAGTTTTTGGGTAATGGTCTGAACAGCTTCCGGAATAAATTCTTTTACCGGATACTCTTGACCATTGATAATCACAATCCCGGACCTAACCGAGCAAAGGATTTTGATAAAATTGTTTAAGGCTCATACCGGAACGCCGTGTTGATTACAAAAGGCTTTCACTACCGACAAGATAGTTTTGATCTCTGCCGACTAAAACAGAACTGGCATTAGCTTATAATAAAAGTAAACGTTAGAAATCGGAAAAATCGCCGGGAATTCTAACTTAATCCTGGTTTATTTCTTATCAACGGGTGATCAAACTGCTGACCGATTTGTTATAATTCAGAATACCCGCAGGGGGGAAATTTGAAAAAGAGATGGCTTGTCATCTATACGATAATAATAGGCACATTCCTATTGGCCTGTTCTACACCTGTTCCAACTACATCCCCGGCACCTTCCCTAAACACCCCTTCAGTTGAGGCGATACCCGGAGAAGTGGAAGCAAGCGAATTCATGGGCAAAGCCCTCACACCTCTTTCCTTGCAGGGGAATAACGCATTAGAAGGTACGCAAACAATCGATCGATCAACATACCGGTTAACGGTGAATGGGTTAGTTGAAAACCCTGTGAGTTTAACTTATGAAGACCTGTTGGCTTTGCCGCAGATATCAAAATTGATCGACCTGAACTGTGTAGAAGGCTGGAATTTTACTGCTAAATGGACTGGCCCAACTTTAAAATCCATATTAGAAAAAGCCGGAGTGAAACCGGAAGCGAAAAATGTAATTTTCTACAGCACCGATGTGGAAAAAGGCTATTCATCGCTCTTATTAGACTATGTTATAGAGAAAGACATCATCATTGGTCTTAAAATAAATGATCTTACCTTACCACCGGAGAGAGGCTTTCCATTCCAGGTCGTAGCGGAAAGCAAATACGGCTACAAATGGACCAAATGGATAACCGTTATCGAGTTGTCGGATAATCTCAATTTCGAGGGATACTGGGAAAGTTACGGTTATAACAATGATGCCAATATTGGTGGCCC
>CAITCX010000091.1 GCA_903890885.1 uncultured Dehalococcoidia bacterium | reverse complement strand
TAAATATTCAATAGCACCAATTATTTCAGGCACTCCGGAGCCGCTTGACGTTCAGAAAATATTTGTCCTGTTTGGGCTGGACACTATTTTGTCGCCGACTCTGACAATTTACAAAGAAATACTTAATTATCATCAATGGTCAGCCCTTCTTAATATATCGCATACATATGAGTTTACCAAAAATGTCAGCTTGAAGTCATCCGCCTCTGCCGGTTATTTAAACCGTGAAGAAATAGCCTATATTCCGAAATACGACGGCCGGATAGCACCGAAGGCGGATAATTATGATGGTTCATATGATGGTACAATTTCAATTTCTTTACCTATTACAGTGACAAAAGCATTCTCAATTATTCCTACCTTTACCTATACATTCCCGTTCAATAATGATTCCCGACATGATTTGAGGGCTAAAGGCATAATCGGTCAGCCCGATAGGAGCAATTCCCTTGTTTATGGTGGCCTGAGCTTTAGTTTCACTTATTAAAATTCAGTAATTCCCTTTAACGCAGCATCTGCATTAATAATCATTCTGAAGTTGCGTAATTAATATCTATTATAAAAACAAGATTTTCAAAGATGCATGGATATGCTATTGTGGCCTAACTAACAAAGTTATTAAGGAGAAACATTGTCAACACATAATCATTCAAATCATGATAATACAGAAGCATCCTGGGGCAAACGATTAGTTGGTTCCATGGTCATTAATCTGATCATCCCTGTTGTTCAGATTTATGGCGGTATTATCGCTGGCAGTATGGCGCTCATCAGTGACGCCCTCCATAATTTAAGCGATTTCATTTCTCTGATCATCAACTACGCAGCGCTGGTTATCGGCAAGCGCAGCCCTACTCACAAACATACTTTCGGTTTCAAGCGCGTTGAAATATTTGCAACCTTAATCAGTGTAGCTCTTCTGTATGGAGCAGCTTTCTATATTGCCTTTGAGGCGTGGCACAGGTTTCGAGAGCCTCAACCCATAGCGGGACAATTTGTCATCTGGGTCGCCCTGTTTGGTTTTACCGGCAATATAATTTCAGCACTCATGCTGCATGCCGGCTCTAAAGAAAATTTAAACATGAAGAGCGCTTTTCTGCATATGCTCACCGATGCTTTTACGTCTTTAGGCGTTGTGGCGCTGGGAATTGTGTGGCTCTTCAGGCCATGGTACTGGCTTGATCCGCTGTTTTCCTGGATCATTGTGGCCATGATACTATATAGCGGCTGGGGATTGTTAAAAGACAGCATTCTAATTCTGATGAATGCCACACCGCACGGCATAGACTTGCAGGAGATTCAAAAGGAACTTGAGGCTATCGATGGCATCAAGGAAATTCATGATCTGCACGTCTGGAATCCGGCGGCGGAGAGCATTGCGCTGGCTGTCCATGTTACTGTACCCGATCAAATGCTGGGCAAAGTTGATGAGCTGGCACAGGAGGTACGGTCAATTCTTTCTCAAAAATTCAAGATAGATCATCCCACGCTGCAATTTGAATCCAGCACTTGTAATGGCGGCCAGTTATTGTGTGCTATCGCAGAAAATAGCCATAAACATCATCATCACGATTAGCCAAGCATAGTAAACCTAAATATTGTACGGAGTCTGAATGATATCAAAGAGGGCGTCAGAGTTTACATCTTTCATTGTAATGGATGTGATGGCCAAAGCCGAGGAGCTGGAACGCAAAGGTGAACATGTGATCCATCTGGAGGTTGGCGAACCTGATTTCCCCACTCCCCGGGTGATTACTGAAGCGGCAATGGCAGCGCTGCAAAACAACAAAACCCGCTACACCCATGCCTTGGGCTTGCTGGAACTGCGGCAAGCCATATGCAATTTCTATTTTAAAGAATATGGCGTATCGATTATTCCGGAGCAGATATTAGTGAGCACTGGCACTTCACCGGCGTTATTATTTGTGATGCTCGCGCTTCTGGATCATGGCGATGAGGTGATCATCTCTAATCCTCGCTATCCCTGCTATCAGAATTTCATTTCTGCCGCGGGAGGCAGACTCAAAGAAATTAAAACTTTACCGGAAGAGGGATTTCAATACAGACCCAAGGATATTGAAAAGATCCTGTCTCGTAAAACAAAAGGAATCATCATCAACTCCCCATCGAACCCCACCGGAATCGTCATGACTCCTGCGCAATTGCAGCATATAGCGC
>CAITCX010000090.1 GCA_903890885.1 uncultured Dehalococcoidia bacterium | reverse complement strand
CGCAAAGATAGATTATAAGAAATGTATCGGTTGCAAAAGATGCTACGATTTATGCCCTATGGATGTT
This sequence comes from uncultured Dehalococcoidia bacterium, assembly GCA_903890885.1. Lineage (GTDB taxonomy): Bacteria > Chloroflexota > Dehalococcoidia > Dehalococcoidales > UBA3254 > UBA3254. The sequence continues at coordinate 7,428 of CAITCX010000090.1, read as the reverse complement.
TTTGCAATCGATAAAGAAACCGAAATGCCCAAGCCAGTTTACAATGAAGAATGCTGGCACTGCGGTATTTGCTGGATGGAATGCCCGAAGCGCGCTATCGACATTACCTATCCCGCCTCCATGTGGTAGAATTCATAATAAAAAACAGGGTTGAATGAAGTAAACAAATAACTTAAGTTTTCAAGATGTGAATTGTTTGCTTATTTAACTCAGGTGATTTAAGAGAGCCTCGTTATCTAAAATATAACGGGGCTCTCTGCATTTGGATATTTTGGGGGTTTTCCGCTATTGACAGCAGTCCCGAAATTCCTATAGGATTATGAGAATCTGAATATGTATATATAACCTGGATGGTATGAAAAGAAGAGTGTCCACATATACCTTGAATTAACTTGATTTTGTGTGTTTACTTAAATAAGTTGCAGGTTGTTATTAGTCAAAGAAAGTGCTGAAATGGAGGGAAATTAAACTATGGGAACAAAACGGCGGCCAGATTGGATTACAGGATTGAAAAATAAAACTTATCGGGCAGAGAGCATTCGCCTTAAGTTCCTGCTGCTTATTGTTGCAGTGGGTGTAGTAGTATCGCTCGTCGCCTGCAGCAATGCGGCCAGTGTTAAACAGTCTCCCACATCAACTTCATCAGTAAACAAGTACGGCGGCACTTTTAAGTTTTTATCGAATGATACCGCCACTTTGATGGGTTACCCTCCGACAGCCTCACAGACAGGGGCTTTTTACGCAGGTTTCTGCCTGGAAGGTCTAATCAGGGTTACCGACAAACCGTTTATTTATGCACCGGCACTGGCCACCAGTTGGGATCTGGCTCCTGATAAAAGCTCTTACACCTTTCATTTAAGAAAAGGGGTCAAGTTCAGTGATGGGTCTGATTTTAATGCCACCGTTGTGAAATGGAACATAGACAATTGCATCAAAGCCAAACGCACTGAAATAGCTATGGTGGCGTCAGTAGATGTTGTCGACGATTATACCGTAAAAGTAAATCTCTCCAGCTGGGACAGCGTTACATTATTTCAATTTTCGGGTGGTTTGACCTCAATGGCCTCCAAAGCCGCATATGAGAAAAATGGAGAAGATTGGGTTAATCTTAATCCTATCGGAACCGGGCCTTTCATCTTCACAGAAATGGAGCGGTCACAGTATACCAAATTTGTTAAGAATCCGAATTACTGGGATAAAGGTTTACCTTACCTGGATGCGATAGAGATTGATGTGGCAAAAGATCCGACCACTTTGCAGGCTTTGCTGTTAAAAGGAGGCTATGATGGAGCACTGCAAACGGATGCAATTACAGCCACCAATGTTTTACAGGCTGGGAACTATGCGGCCAATCTAGGAGCTATGGGTAACTTTATATGGTGGTATAATGACACAGATCCAGCCTCATGCTGGTCAAACATAAAAATGCGCCAGGCGCTTGAATATGCCATTGATAAACAGCAGATAAACGATGCTTTTGGCAAGGGTTTTACCCATGTCAGTAATGAAATCATTGGCGGTATTTGGGAAACCCCGGGCAACAATCCCGGTACTACCCCTCGCAAGTATGACCCTGTTAAAGCAGCCCAGTTAGTTAAAGATGCTGGTTTTCCGGATGGCATAAGCACCACGCTTGAGGTCAATACCCAGTTCAATGGTGACTTTATTGTAGCTATGCAAAATATGCTGGCCAAAGCCGGCATTAAAATAGCTATCAACTTATATCCCACCAATGTCATGCAGGAAAAAGCCCTGCAGCCTACTCCCCCCAATTTTTTGCGCTACACTCGCGCCCGGGGCGGTCCGTTTGATATGCTCACTGTAACCAATGCTGACATGATTACCGGATCTATTAAATATCCGGGGACCAGGAGACCGGACGGTTTTGATACGCTGCTTAAAGCAACTATGCAGGAAACAGATGGCAACAAATTATTGGCAAACATGAACAAACTGGAGCAATTGGCCTATAATGACGTTATGTTTGTCCCGGTCTATGTTACCCAGGATGTCAATATCTGGGCCAAAAACGTAAAAAGTGATCAGGCAACTATTATGTTCAATGGTGGTCGCAGTGACGCAGGCGCAGCCCGCTATGTTTACCTGGAGAAGTAATTCAGCCTGCGTTTATCATTAATTTGGCAAGATCCGCCGCGAAATAACCGCGGCGGATCTTTTACTTCAATGCCGTTATATTTAAAGCGGACCAGTGATTCCAGCTTACCTGTAATTATTGACAGAATTGAAGCCGTTTTTGCTGTGTTGACATCTACTTGGTAATCCATTAGGATTATGAAAATCTTTAGGTATACGTGTTATAGCTAACAATCTCGTATAGTTTCAGGCAGTGTGTTTAAAGACAACTTGAAATCATTTTTATTCGTTGTACCAGCTATAATAAAATATCAATTTATCAATATTGTATAGGAGGGTACTTCAGCTATGGTAATAAGAAATAAACCAAACCGGATTACAGGCTTTAAAAAAAATACACACAGGGCAGGCAGTATTAGCCGTAAGTTGTTAGCGCTTCTTGTTGGGGTGGGTGTGATCGTATTGCTTACCGCCTGTTCAGGTGGGGCAACAACATCAAAACCGGCTATCGCAACAACGCAACCAGCTGCAAATACCCTTACACCCAAGAAAGGCGGTATTTTGAAAATAGGACATAACAATGAGCCGACGATTTTCGGGATACCCTGGAGAGCTCAAGGTGCCAGTGGCGATTGGCTGACCATGGTTTGTGAACCACTCCTGGTTTCTACCCAGCAATTAGGCGTTTATCAACCTGTGCTTGCCGAAAGTTGGCAATTGTCTGCCGATAAAACTTCTATTACTTTCAAATTGCGCCAGGGAGTTAAGTTCCATGATGGAACAAACTTTAATGCCGCTGCTGTCAAATGGAATCGTGAAAAAGTAGTTGCTTATCAGGGGCCGAATGTTGCCGCGCTAAGTCCGTTGGCGTCAGTCGATGTTATAGATGATTATACTGTTCGCTTTAATTTAAGGTTCTGGAACGCCATAATATACGATTATTTCACGGGTCCAACCAATACCATTATGTCACCGAATGCTTACGACAAGAACGGGGAAGAATGGTGTCTTACACATCCGGTAGGCACAGGTCCCTGGATTTACAAAGATTATGCTCGGGGACAGTATCTTAAGTTTGACCGCAATCCAAGTTACTGGCGGAATAACGGCATGCCGTATTTGGATGAAGTAGATATCAATGTTATGAAAGATACCATGGTGACTTCAGCCTCGATGATCAATGGTGACATAAACGCCTGGCGTGAGGCAGATGCGGACTCTGTAAATCAATTACAGGCTAAAGGATTTATTTCTGAGACCCTGGGAGGTGGGAACATCGTTCTGTTTTATAATAGTACCGATCCCGCATCGCCCTGGTCTGATCTGAAGATGCGCCAGGCTCTCGAATATGCCGTAGATAAGGCGACTATCGCCTCAGCTTTAGGTAAAGGTTTTGCTGCCCCTCTATATGAGGAATTACCCGGTATTAATATTATAGGGAAATCGCAGGGGGTACCCAGGACATTTAATACAGATAAGGCAAAACAGTTAATGTCAGAGGCTGGCTATCCTAACGGCCTTTCGTGCAAACTCGTTCTAAACACTGCCATGAATACTCCAGCAGTTATGGCACTTCAGAATCAACTTGCTAAAGTGGGCATCAATATCACCATTGATCCTCAAGTTAATGCTGTCTGGAGAGATTTAACTACCAAGCCACCGGTTGGTTCTGAGCTCAGGCTTGATCGCCAGGCCGGAGGATATGGCACGATTATTCAGCAAACCAATAGTGATTTTGGAAGAGCCTCGATCTTTTTTCCTGGCATCACTAAGCCGGATGGTTGGTTTGATACCCTTGATAAGGTACTTATTACTGAAGACCCCGCTCAGAGACTGACATTACTACAGGAGTTAGACAAAGCTGCTTATGATAATTTGATGCTGTGTCCCTTGTGGACGGTCTATGATATGGTGGTTTATGTGAATAATTTGAAGGCTAACCTGCCCGGTGGAAGAGGAACCGCGATTTTTAGACCTATTCGCTTTGAGTATGCCTGGTTTGAAAAATAATATAACTGGTAAAATGTTTTAATAACTTCGCTGTGATTACTCAATCCTTGCCGGGGGCAAGATGATAGATATCTTCCTATCGTCTTTCCCCCGGTTATTCTACCCGGTAGAGAGGGAAAGTGGCAGAAAATAGGGTAATCGGTTTTTTTCGCAGGACCCAAAGCTTCAGCTCGCTTAAGAGTGCTGGTTTCGGTTTTTACTTTTTAGCAATGATCGCTCAGACTGGTGTTACGAGTGTGACGGTTATTGCCCAATCATTGCTGGTCTACCGTCTTACCGGATCAGCCGTTGCACTGGGGATTATGGCACTGGCCAGTTCTATTCCCATCGTTTTGTTGTCTCTTATAGGGGGCGCAGCGGCGGAGCGTATTTCAAAAAAGAAATTGATTGCGACCGGTCAGTTTATTTTTATTATCACCAATTTAGTTTTAGCTCTCGCCCTGACAACGGGTTTTATAAGTGCGGAACATACTGGATCCTGGTGGATTATCGTAGCCGTCAGCTTTTGCCAAAACATAGTCTGGGCTATTACTTCTTCTTCTCAGCAGTCAGTTATTACTGAACTGGTAATGAGAAACAAATTTATGAATGCCCTTTCTATCCATAATATCGGCAACAGCGCCTTCCAGATCGTGTTTAGTCTGGTCGGTGGTATTATGATAGATACAATCAAATTCAGCGGTACATATTATGTCTTGACCGGCCTGGCAGCATTTTCCTTTTTGTTTCTGATTTTTATGAAGGTCAACCCTCAGGTGTATTATTCAACGAAGAAAATGCATAATACTATCGAAGAGATCAAATCAGGCTTGAAGTACGTAGCTAAAAGCCCGGGTATTCTGGCACTTTTAATTATTTCCATGGCTACTTTGTTCACAACGATTCCGCAAATTACCCTGATGCCCATATTCACTGACAAAATACTGAATGTCGGTGCCAGCGGGTTTGGGTTACTGACGGCAGTAGCGAATGGTGGAGCGCTGGTCATGTCGATTTTTCTAGCCACAGTGCGTTCTAGCAATCTTGGCATCTGGTTCTTGCTGGCTTGTTTTGCCTGGGCTGCAGCTCTTGTGGTCTTTGCTTTTTCCACCAGCTGGCCGCTGGTAATTGGAATAATGGTTATTATCGGTTTTATTAGAACGGTGCATCAGGCTGCCAGTGTTACCCTTTTACAACAGGAATCGGAGTCAGGCCATCTGAGCAGCGTCATGAGTGTCATGTCGGTGGGCTTCGGAATCTCCGGAGTCGGCGGTTTTGCAGCTGGATATTTAGCGGATAGGGTCGGTGCCCAATGGGCAGTGGCTTGCTTCGGTATTGCTTTGGGCCTCCTGGCCTTTTTTCTCATTTTGATGCCAGGTCGGAAAAAAATGCAACATGATGTCCATTGATGCTAAGAGATAATTGGCAGCCACATTTTTAGGCAACCAGGCAGAACACTCTTTTCTGAAATATTCGCAGGCAAATTGACTTGACATATTCAACCTGTTAAGATGAAAATGTGGTCAGGATATGCTTGGGAAATAGAATAGAATGTCGGCATTAAGCGATCTCAGCAAAGAAATCGCAACCTGTAAGTGTTGTGACCTTTATAAGAATGCTACCCGGGCAGTTCCTGGGGAAGGTTCTGAGAACTCTCAAATTATGTTTATCGGCGAAGGTCCTGGTTTGAACGAAGACCAGCAAGGCCGTCCTTTTGTAGGTGCTTCTGGGAAATTTCTCGATCATTTAATGGCCTCTATTGGTCTCAATCGCGGGCAGGTCTATATTGCCAATGTAGTTAAACACAGGCCGCCTGATAATCGTGAGCCGCTGCCATTTGAAATCGCCGCCTGTAAAATCTGGCTGGATCGTCAAATAGAGCTTATAAAACCCCGTATGATAGTTACCCTTGGACGCCATTCAATGGCTCGCTTTTTCCCTAACAAATTAATTAGCAAGATTCACGGTACGGCTGAAATTCGAGATGGAGTGATTTATTTTGCCATGTATCATCCTGCCGCCGCCTTGCATCAGGGCAACCTGCGTGCTGAGATCGAAAAAGACATGTTAAAGATTCCTGGACTGCTGGCTGAATTGGACAAAGAAACCTCGGCGGTAAATCATCCAATTCAAATGAGTATGTTTTAAAATGCCTGCGCTGAAATCTAAATTAAGAATGATCCCTCTTGGCGGGTTAAATGAAATCGGCAAGAATATGATGGTTCTCGAATATGAGAATGACATTATTATTATCGATGCCGGTCTGATGTTTCCCAGTGAGGACATGATGGGCATCGATATGGTCATTCCTGATATCACTTACCTTTTAGAAAGGAAAGACCGCATACGGGGCATTATCATTACTCATGGCCATGAAGACCACATCGGCGCCTTGCCATATATTTTGAATCAGTTAGGTAATGTGCCTATTTATGCTGCCAAACTCACACAGGGCTTGATTTCTATTAAACTTAAAGAAGGCAAGATCTTCAGCGCTTCCCGGCAGAAAGTTGTTGCAGCTGGAGTACAGGTTCCCTTGGGTAAATTTAGATTCGAATATTTCCACGTCTGCCACAGTATTCCGGATGCTATGGGCATCATTATTTATACCCCGGTAGGCACTGTAGTACACAGTGGTGATTTTAAACTGGATTACACTCCAGTGGATGGCCGCCCGACGGATCTTTCTAGGCTTTCTCAATTAGGTGCACAGGGTGTTTTGTTGCTTCTTTCGGATTCCACTTATGCTGAGTTGCCTGGTTATACACCCTCGGAGAAAGTAGTGGGCGAGACTTTCGACCGTATCATGGCTAATGCCCCGGGCCGGGTAATTGTGACTACCTTCTCGTCATTACTTTCCCGTGTTCAACAGGTTTTAGATGCGGCTGCCAAATATCAACGTAAGGTCTTTATCGTCGGTCGGAGTATGAACGATACCGTTAAAATATCTATCGAACTGGGTTATCTGAATATACCCAATAACGTTCTGGGTAAATTGGAGGAAGCCCGCGGCCTGCCTCACAATAAAGTAGTTTTCGTCACCACAGGCAGCCAGGGTGAACCGACCTCGGCTCTGGTTCGTATGGCTAATCAGGACCACAGCCAGGTGCATATCCAGCGTGGTGATACCGTTATTTTATCGGCTACGCCTATTCCCGGTAATGAGTCTCTGGTTAACCGCACGGTTGATACCCTTTTCAAGAGGGGTGCGCAGGTGGTTTACGATAAATTAGCTCAGGTCCATGTTCACGGTCATGGCAGCCAGGAAGAACTCAAACTGATCTTGAACCTGGTTAAACCCAGGTATTTTATGCCGGTGCATGGTGAATACCGCCACCTCAGTCT
>CAITCX010000089.1 GCA_903890885.1 uncultured Dehalococcoidia bacterium | reverse complement strand
CTGCACCACCCGCAAATCCGCACCACCATTCAGCATGTGGGTTGCAAAGGTGTGGCGCAGGACATGAGGATGCACATCTTTCAAAATGCCTGCAGCCTGGGCATAATGTTTCAGGTTTTTCTGGATACCCCTGATACTCAACCGTTGTCCCTGCTTGTTTAAAAAAACGGCTTTGTTACCTCGGTTCTTGAGTAATTCCAGCCGCCCTTGCCTGAGATAATTCTGAAGAGCTTTGAACGCTGGCAATCCCATCAGGGTCATTCGCTCCTTCGAGCCTTTACCCAATACGCGGATCTCACGGCTTTCCTGGTCTATATTCTCCAGATTCAACTGCCAGATCTCACTGACTCGCATGCCGGATGCGTAGAGCAACTCTAACAAAGCCCGGTCGCGCAGTCCCTCAGGTTTAGAAAGGTCAGGCATCGTGAGTAAACAGTTGATCTCTACATCATTGAGAAAAACTGGCAGTTTTTTATCCAGCTTGGGGGAGAGAGCAGAACGATTACCCTTGCGCCCGGAAGCATTAATGGGAATCGGACTGGTCTTAAGCAGACCTTCGTTCAAAAGGTAACGGTAAAAAGATCGCAGGGCTGAAAGTTTGCGCACCAGGCTAACCTTCTCGACACCTTGCTCGATCAACCAGGCCAGATAATCTCGGATGACTCCCTTGTCGACTTCGCTGAAATCGGCAATTTGTTTGATTTTGAGGAACTGAAAAAACCCTTTGCCGGGTCCCCTTTTATAAGTGCCCATCAAATCAGTCCGGTAGTTGCGCAGCGTATAAGGCGAAGCATTGCACTCCGCCTTCAGGTAATTCAGATACCGTTTAAAGACTTCTTGCACTTTTAAACCCTCGAAGGGTAATTGCTTATGTGGTCGGACTTACCGCCGTTTTCTCGTCTTCCAGTTTCTCCGTGTGAGAGCACTTCAGACATTTGGCGGTCTTATTGCGCTGAGCAACCATCAGTCCGCCGCAATCCGGGCAGGCTTTCGGAAGGGGTTGTGTAAAAGTAGCGAACTTACAATCCGGATAACCGCTGCAGCCGTAAAAACGCCTCTTTGCCTTGCTAATGCGCTGCACCAGTTCTTTGCCGCACTCCGGGCATTTTGCGCCGGTCTTGACCTGGTAGGGTTTGGTGCTTTTACATTCCGGATAACCAGTGCAGGCCAGGAATTTACCGAAGCGTCCGCTCTTAACGGCCATGAACTTGCCGCATTTAGGACATTTCTCTTCAGTGATTTCATCGGCCATCTTAACTCTTTCCACCTGTTCCTGTGCATTGGCCAGGTCTTTTGCCATAGGCTCATAATAATCCCGAACTACTTTGACCCAGTCTTTGTTTTCGCTGGCAATCTCGTCCAGTTCCAGTTCCATTCTGGCCGTGAATTCTATGTTCATCAGGTCCGGGAAGCTCTTGGTAAGCAAATCATTTACCACAAAACCCAGTTCGGTCGGCGTAAAAGCCCCTTTGGTGCGGATGACGTATTCCCTGTCCTGGATAGTCGACAGTGTGGGAGCATATGTGCTGGGACGGCCAATACCTTTTTGCTCGAGAACTTTGATCAGCGTAGCTTCAGTATAACGTGAAGGAGGTTGGGTGAAGTGCTTATCTGCTGAGATTTTTATTAATTTCAAAAGGTCGTTCTTGATCAAAGTAGGCAAAGTCGCGCCTTTTTCATCTTCTTTTTCATCTTCATCACGGCCTTCGATATAAAGGGTCGTATATCCGGGGAAATCAAGTTTGGTGCTGCCAGTGCGCAACAAGTAGCTAGTTTTAGGAGATGAACATTTGGCCTCTACGTCCACACTGATATTATCGTAGATCGCATTAGCCATCTGGGATGCCACCATGCGTTTCCAGATCAAGTCATAAAGCTTAAACTGGGCATCATTTAAATATTCCTTGACTGAAACTGGTTCGCGTTTTGTACTGGTAGGCCGGATAGCTTCATGGGCTTCCTGGGCACCTTTCACCGTTTTGCTAAAAACTCGTGCTTTTACCGGTAAATAATTTTCACCGTATTTTTCTTTTATAAAATCGCGGGTCTCGGAAAGGGCAGAGGCAGCGATGTTAGTAGAATCGGTACGCATATATGTTATTAGACCGCCGTTGCCTTCACTTCCCATTGTTAAACCTTCATAAAGCTGTTGCGCCAGCATCATGGTACGACTGGCCGAATAACGCAGTTGACGCCAGGCTTCCTGCTGCAGAGTTGAGGTGATAAAAGGCGGAGCCGGCGAGCGGTTGACTTTTTTAGTTGTAATCTTGTAAACGCCGAATTCGGATTTCTCAAGATTGGTTTTTAGGGCGGTTGATTCCATCTCATTATGGATTTCAATTTTAGATCCATCTATTAAACCGACAAAGGCGGCGGTGAAGGCCGCTTTTTTGGAACTCTCAGCTTGCTTTGTCAGCTCAGCCTGCAAATTCCAGTACTCTACAGGTTTAAAGGCCTGAATCTCTCTTTCCCGGTCGACGACAATGCGTACGGCTACGGACTGAACTCTTCCGGCGGAAAGGCCTCGTTTAACCTTGCGCCACAGCAAAGGGCTTATCTTGTAGCCAACTAATCGATCTACTACACGGCGGGCCTGCTGGGCATTGACCAGTTGAATATCTATTTGGCGGGGATGTTTAAAAGCTTCCTTAATAGCTTCTTCGGTAATCTCGTGGAAGACTACCCGGCTGTAGGGAATGTCATTTTTCCCCTTGATTACTTCTGAAAGATGCCATGATATGGCCTCACCTTCGCGATCAGGATCAGTTGCCAGAAAAACGCATGAGGCTTCTGCCACTGCCGCTTTTAGTTCGGTTACCAGCTTCTTTTTATCCGTGGGTATCACGTATTTGGGCGTAAAGTTGTTTTCTGTATCCACTCCGATCTGGCTCTTAGGCAAATCGCGAACGTGTCCCATAGAGGCCTTCAGGTTGAAGCCTTTGCCCAATATTTTTGCCAAAGTTCTGGCCTTGGCTGGGGATTCTACAATAACCAATTTTTCTTTCATCTTATTAATTCACTTTTACAATATAATTTTCCCTGGTTTCACGGGCCAGTACGTAGTTCAAAGTACTTACCTGTTTCACCAGGCCTTTCAACTCCATTATAGCCAGATTACTGCTAACTGTAGCCACCGGCAAACCGCTGCTGCGGCATACCGCGTCAACATGGACTGGTTCGCTACCCAACTGCTTTAACAGAAGGTCTTCGGTTTCGTTTGTCGGAACCATCTCTTTCATTTCCAGTTGCTGTATGTTAGCGGTCAAATTCAATTCCTCAAGGATGTCAGTACAATTCCTGACCAGCTTGGCGCCCTCTTGAATAAGGGTATTCGTCCCTCGGCTCATAGGCGAGAGAATGCTGCCAGGTACGGCAAAAACTTCCCGGTTTTGTTCTAGTGCCATATGAGCAGTAATAACGGCTCCGCTAATCTCATCTGCCTCGATAACCAGTACCCCTAAACTCATGCCGCTCATGATGCGGTTGCGTCGCGGAAAGTTATCAGCACGAGGCTTAGCCCCCAGCGGATACTCACTGATCAGCGCGCCGTTTTCAACGATGCTGCGGGCTAGTGCCGCATTTTCCGGGGGATAAACCGAGTCCAGACCGCAGGCACAGATAGCAACGGTGCGTCCTTCAGCTTCAAGTGCTGCCCGGTGAGCTATAGTATCGATCCCCCGTGCCAGTCCGCTTACCACGGTGATTTTATTGCGCGCCAGGTTTTCAACAATCTCCTGGGTCACCTGTTTACCGTAAACAGTCGCACGGCGCGTCCCCACCACAGCTATGCACCATTCGTCTTGAAGCGATAATTCTCCCTTCAGATAAATAATCGGCGGGTAATCGAATATCTCGCGCAGTCTGGCTGGATAATCGTCATCCTGAAAAGTGTAGACCTTAATGCCAGCTTTGTCCAGCCTTTCCATCTCGGAAACAAGATCAATATGTGGACGCATTTCCTCGATTGACTTAATGACGTTGCTATCCAAACCGGCCTGCTTGAGATCGGCGGCGCCAGCCTGCCAGGCGGTTTCCAATTTACCAAAATATTTTTCTAGTTGGGAGAACTTTACCCTGCCTACACCAGGTACAATGTTAAAGCCCACCCAGTATGGTAAATCTTTAATAGTCGTCACAGAAAAGTAATTGTAACATAATTAACTGCAATACGATACATTGAGATTGTAAAAGCGAAATCATAACTTATCGTTTAGTTTTTAAAAGAACTGGCAAAGGCTATGTGTAATAGAGAACATTGCATTTTAATGGCGGAGAGGGTGGGATTCGAACCCACGGTAACCTTGCGGATACACACGCTTTCCAGGCGTGCCTGATCGGCCACTCCAGCACCTCTCCATAAAAACGGGGATTGAAATCTATGGCACCTCTCGATGGCGGAGAGGGCGGGATTTGAACCCGCGCTCCGGAGAACCGGAGGCCGCTTTTCGAGAGCGGTACCATAAGCCACTCGGACACCTCTCCCTAAGTTTGCCAAAAACTATTATAGCACGTTCGCCCTATTTAGTTAAACTTCATCGATAATGCCCTCAAATTCTTGAATTTTGGGGCATTTATTCAGGAATGCTATACTTACATAAGGAAATGTTTTCTGGAGCCGGAATTTCTCGTGAAAGATTATTATAAAACTCTGGGTGTGCCTGATGATGCTGGAGATGAGGATATCCGCAAGGCTTTCCGCAAACTGGCTTTCCAATATCACCCGGACAAAAACCCTGGTCATGAAAAAGAAGCCGAGGAGAAATTTAAAGACATTAACGAAGCCTTTAGCGTGTTAAGCGATACTGTCAAACGCCAGCAGTACGATCAGATACGTCAGGGTGGAATGGCGGCCGCCGGATTTAATCCAGGGCAGGGTTTTAATTATTCTCAGCAGGATATATTCCGGGATGCTTTCTCAAACCAGGCCAATATGAATGAATTAAACCGCATGTTCGCCCAGCAAGGCCTGCGGTTCGATCCCGAATTTCTAAACAGGGTCTTTTTCGGAGCTAATAATGTGGTATTCCGGGTTTACAATTTCGGCAGCGGCGGCAACCGCAGTTATACCTATAGTAATCAAACCACCGCCCAGCCAAATTCTTCGCAAATGACTGCACCTGGGTTTAAACCCAATTTTGTGGAGCGCTGGGCTACCCGAACCACACTCAAACTCAGTCAATACGTCTTGCAAAAGTTGTTAGGGATACAGATACCCGATCCTCCGGTCTTCCTGGATGTCTCGCAGAATTTCGAGATAACATCAACTGAAGCCAAATCCGGAGGCGAGAAAATTTACCTTCACCGCAGGGGTTTGAAAACCCGCAAAATAATGGTCAAAATCCCGGCTGGAATTCAAGCCGGCACATGTATCCGCCTCAAGGGACTGGGTAAAAAAGAGGGGCGACAAACCGGCGACCTCTACCTGGTCGTCAATATTAACCCATCCTGAGCGTAGTTCTGGCCAAATCCCAGGCGTATTCATATACATGCAGGCCTTTGCTCATACCTACCAGTTCGCCGTCCTCCACCCCTATTTCACTGGCCATATATTCTTTTAGTAACTGGATGGCAGCCAGATTGGAGGGGAAACCGGCCCATAGGTCCCAGGAGCGGAAGTAGACAATAAAGTTGAGCTTATTGTCCCTTATTCGGGTATCTATGCCTCTTAAACAGGGCGGATCGCTCTGGAAGACTGATTCCTCGTCACCTACAGTCATATAAGCCTGGTTGGTATTGGGTCCCTGCTCTTTGTACATTTTGATTACTTCAGGAATTTGTTTCTCCAGGTACTGCCCGTAAGTGTACTGCTCGCCCTCAACCCGGTGAGATGTCATCAAATAAGGCAGATAGGATTCGACATATTCCATAGTTGAAGGAGGAGGAACTCCCTGGGGAACATCCGGAACCAGGGGGCGTGTGCCGGGGTTTTTGATACGGACTACTATCAACCCCAATTCCTTACGGTGCTGTCCTGCAAAACTGCCTCGTTCTATTTTGTAAGTATATCCTTCAGTGAGGGCCTTCCTCAGGCATAAAAACCAGGCTTCGGATAAATCACGGGCTTCTAAGACGGTAATATCCAAAAACTATCCCCTTTTTCCGGATGATGCCGGACTAACTTTTTTTATGAAAAATTGAGAAAAACCGGTCCTGGTATTGTTCAAATATATTCCAGCGGTCCAGTTCAGCCTTGAGATCGGCTGGTTCCATTTCGCCCTTTTCCACCAACCCAAACAAACCCTCGATGCGGATGCGGGCATCGGATGTTACACCGCTACCGTCAACATTGAGTAGACCG
>CAITCX010000088.1 GCA_903890885.1 uncultured Dehalococcoidia bacterium | reverse complement strand
CTCTCTGTTAATTCCACCTCATTCTGAGAAGTGGCCTTTAAGAACTTATAATTTACAAGTTGTTGTACGAGTTTTTCTAACTCATTTTCAGTAACACCAAGCATTTCTATCGCCATAGCTACGTCAATATCACTGGTGTACATCATCTGCAGGAGCATGAATTGTTTTTCATCAAGCTGGATGGCTGGATCTTCATCGGTGACGCCCTTGATTATTTTGATGTAATTTTACTGAAAAAAACCGGTGGCAAATTTGTATTGACCGATGAAGGTCATACATTGATGCATTTGAGTTATAGTGACCTTGACCTTGGCAAAGGTGGGTATAAGGAAATCATTGATACCACAGTTACAGCCTTTAATTTAAACAACGAGCATGGCGAACTAAGCCTTGATATCCCTGAAGATAGATACGGCGATGCTCTATTCTCCTATCTCCAGGCATTGACCAAAATAGCTGATATAAAATATTTAGTCCGTGAGCGTATAAAATCGCTTTTCTTTCAGGAGCTCAGGGCATACCTATCGGATACTATACCAGAGAGTAAGAGAACATTTGATTATTGCAATGCTAAATTGGATACCCAGAAAATATATCCTGTTGACTGCCGATTGGAAACAAGCAGCAAGCCAATCTTCATTTTTGGCATTGAAAATGATAATAAATGCCAGACTGCAACCAATATAATTTACTGGTGGGAAAAACAGCAGGAACCTTTTGAAGTAATGGCAATTCACGAGAACCAGGAAGACCTCAACAGACGAGTTTTGGCCAGATTTAGTGATGTATGCGGTCGGCAGTTTTCCAGCTTACCATCCAACAGAGAGCGAATTAAAGACTTCATCGTCGAAAAGCTCAAAGGAAATAAAATACCAAGATAGAGAACTCGCTCTTTCTTAGCCATATACAATCATAGTACGCAGGGACCAAATCCGCATCACCCTGACCGCCAGGGGGGGAAAGCCCTTAATCAAGCTATGAAACTGGAAGGCACAACGCACATCCTTTCCGGGCTGAGCGTAGTGCAGCAGAAGCAACTCAAGGCAATTGTGACGGCGCTCAAAGAAGCTGGCAAGAAGGAACTTCACCTCAGTCCCAAGGCGCTCCTATGGCCTTAAACTATGCAACGGGGTGAAAAATAAGTAATTTATCAGTCAATAATTTGTATTTGAGTTTGTAGTAAGAGTGAAGGTTGATCTTTCTGCCATTCATTCAACCCCGAAAGGGATCTATTTGGAAGTCAGATAAAAAGAACTTTATTAGAGATTTACGAGAGATTTATTAGAGAACGAATGACTGCCTTCACCGGATCCAATGCGGCTCCGGTAGAGCCAGTGGAACTACGTTGCTGTATGACAGCAAATACGTTAACCATCGATAAATTGCAGGCAGTTACACAAGGAGCAAACGGATGATCACCATCCCTGAGATGTTAGCGCGCAATGCCAGGATGTATCCCGACGATTGTGCCCTGGTCGAGCTTAAGTCCGGTGCCGGTAACCGACGTGAGATTACCTGGAAGGAGTTTGATCAGGAAGCAAACCGGGTGGCTAACGCGTTACTCGGCATGGGTATAAAGAAAGGCGACAGGATCATTCTCTGGATGATGAATTCCATCGATTGGCTCATAGCCTATTTCGGGATATTGAGGAGCGGGG
>CAITCX010000087.1 GCA_903890885.1 uncultured Dehalococcoidia bacterium | reverse complement strand
CCTGGGCTTGAGCGGAAACCATCTCGCCCTGCCGGACAGCCTCCCGAATCCTTCCGGCATCTGCGGAATGGCCCTGCGCGAAATCAACCAGCAGATTAACAAAAAGCTGTTGATTACCCATCAAGCGATTCAAAGCTTCTTCGATATCAACACCCGGGATAGATTCCGGCAACTTCACTTCGGCTTTTGCCGCAATTACAGGAACATTTTGCTGAGCGGACTGTACTGCAGGTCCAACGAGCTTGATCCAGCGTTGAAGCGCAATGCGCAGCTTATCAGGATCAACGGGTTTAAGCACATAGTCATTCATGCCTATTTCCAGACAACGGCGGATTTCCTCCTGCAAGGCATGAGCAGTCATAGCAATAACGGGCAATTGGGCCTGAGAAGTTTTCTGACGGATGATGCGAGTGGCCTCGTAGCCATCCATCTCAGGCATTTGTAAATCCATTAAAACGGCATCAAAAGGTTTCCCATTGACCTCCAACATGTCGAGGGCTTTGCGACCGTTAGAAGCAATTTCCACCGACAAACCAAAACCCTGAAGAAGTTCCCGGGCAACCTGTTGATTGATCTCATTATCCTCCACCAGCAGAACGCGCCCGCCAGCCAAAGCTCCAATCTCAGCTTTATCAGATTCAACTAACAATTGTCGTTGATCAGAACAGAAGTTTTCTACGACGGAATCCAGTAAAACGGAATAACTGACAGGTTTAACCAAAAAGGCATCAATGCCCAGCTCTTCAGCCTGATGCATGGCTTCCTGCCTACCAAAAGCGGTAACAATGAAAATCTTAGGTGCTTTGGTCAAGTTTGACATGTTCTTGATACGGCGGGCTGTTTCGAAACCATCCATATCCGGCATCCGCCAATCCAGCAAGACCAGGTCAAAAGAATTAATGGGGTCCTGGAGCACTTTCAGCACTTCCCGACCGGAAGCCACTACCGTGACATCCAGTGACATATCCATCAACATTTGCTCGAATATCCCCCTGGCAGCAACGTCATCGTCGCCCACCAGTACCTTGAGCTTGCGCAATACCACCGGCACTATTTTCTTCCGCGCTGCGATTGCATCCGCCTGCTCGTCGAAAAGAACGGTAAAGGAAAAAGTGCTGCCATGGCCATGGGAGCTTTCTACCGAGATCTCTCCTCCCATTAAACCCACCAGCTTTTTACAGATGGTGAGCCCTAAACCTGTGCCGCCATATTTGCGGGTAGTTGAACTGTCTGCCTGGGTAAACGGCTGAAACAGTTTAGACTGTTGCTCCGGAGTCAAGCCAATGCCAGTATCGCTCACCGAAAATTTCAGAGTAATCTTTCCACCTTCCCGACGAACCAGTTCGGAGGAAACCACGATTTCCCCGCTATCGGTGAATTTAACGGCATTACTGAGTAGGTTCACCAATATCTGGCTCAAGCGCATGGGATCGCCTTTTAACCCGGTTGGGATGTTTGAGGCCGTTCTAAAATCAATTCCCAGGGATTTCTCTTGCGCTTTGGGAGTAATCATGGTAGCAATATCACTCAGGACCTGATCCAATTGGAAACTAGTAGTTTCGATCTCCAGCCTGCCAGCCTCTACCTTGGAGAGGTCAAGAATATCGTTTATAATGCCCATCAAAGAGTTGGCAGAAGACTGTATCTTGGTCAGGTAGTCACGCTGCTTGGCAGACAACTCTGTTTTTAAAGCCAGATGGCTAAAACCGGTAATGGCATTCATAGGGGTGCGGATTTCATGGCTCATATGTGCCAGAAAATCGCTTTTGGCCTGAGTACCAGCTTCAGCAGTTTCCTTGGCTTCACGGAGAGCAACTTCCATCTCCCTGCGCTTGGTTATGTCCTCGACGATATAGGTCACCAGTATTTCGCCTCTTCCATCCGACCTGATGCTGCCGTCCAGATTACACCAGAAAACGCGGCCATCTTGATGCTTAAATTGCACCTCAAAATTCTTTACCACCTCGTCACGCTGCAAGAGTTCCAGAAAATGCTGATGGTCTTCCAGACGGCAAAATCTCTGCGCGAAAGGTACAGTTGCGAACTCCTCTGCTGAAGAGCAACCGTACATCTCAAACATTGCTTTATTGGTACTAAAGCAGCGGCCTTCCAGATTAATAACGGAAATGCCCAGGGGGGCATTATCCACCACGCTGCGGTATTTGGCTTCCGATACGGCTAAAGCGTCTTCGCGGTTTTTATTTAACTGCTGGGCTTTTTCAAGGGCGATAAGCATGCTGTTCATATTGTCAGCCAGGGCAGACAGTTCGTCTTTGCCAGACAGATGAATACGTTTTGAAATATCACCGTTATCTCTAATATCCTTCACAATCCTGCTCAGTGCAGCTAACCTGGATATGACCATTTTCCTTAAAACCACCGAAAACATAAGGCTGGTGACTATGCCAATCAACAGCAAACAAAGGTCCAACCACATGAGGGTGGAACGACCGCTGGCCACAATATCACGAAGCAATTCAACTTTCATGACAAGAGCGGGATAGCCATAAATGTCGGGTATCGACGAATAGCCGGCTATTCTATTCTCGTTAAGCGGCTGAACCGAAATCGACTGTCCGGCAATCACAGAACGGGCAGAAGCCCGAACAGAAGATGGGAGACCCGGGTCATCATAATGAAATACCGATAATGATAAATGAGTAGTAACAGCCAGATTACCCATCATCCTGGCATCTAAAAAGCGGCCCATAACAATACAACCAGCAATAGGCCCTTCGCCATTACTGGTGAGAATAGGCCGCGAAGCAACCAAAAGGGGACCCTCTTCGAGTTGAATAATACCTGCTATTTTGGACTCAATTACTGGATGGTAGTTAAGCTGCTTGTTTGAAAGTTCCAGACTTAAATCCTGTGGAAGAGATACTTCCTGCCGCTGGTCAAGATCGAAAGCCTTACTATAGACAACCTGACCTGAGCGGTCGATAATGGCGATAAGATTAAGGCTGGAATTAACGAAACTTTGATCAGTGGGATTGGTATCGATAAAATTCTGGTTCCGGTCCTTGACAAACTGGTAAGTATCATCAAAGGCGGCCCAATCGTGGGTAATGGTATCAAGGCTGGTCAGTTCAGCATTGAGGGCTTCAACCGCACGCTGAGCATTCTTCTGGGTGTCCTGCTTTTCCAGGGTCTCAAAGCTGTGTATAAATATAGTTTGAGAAACACCAACTATGACAGCCAGTAAAACCACCGTCATTGCCAGAGTTGCTACCAGGGTTTTTTTACTTAATGACATTATCGTCCTTCCTGATGTTTTAATAGCACATAGGTAGATATAAATTAAATTACGTTTCTATTTTAATTAATAGAGCATATTTGTTGAATCCACTCTTCGTACTATGACTTATGTACTCAAAGGCCGTCTTTCCGCTAAACCAGGGCAGTGCTTTTCAAAATCTTTTTTTGAAGCCAGGAAGCAAAAGTGAAAGATTATCTTCATTAGTGTTGCGTGTTTCTGTGTATTGAACATTCTAGTATTTCGAGGCTAAAATGGTGTGCAGTATTGGACTCGAACATATAATCTATTCATTCATATACACATGGAACGGCAAACACCCTGATTTCAACCCGGGTTTAGCAACAGGCATGCATCATACCGATACAGGCCTCCAAATTACAAGTACCTTTGCGGTTCTATCTTCGTGTATAATTGGCATTATGGCTGATTTAAGCCCTGAACCCAACCAAACACAGGTTTCCGCGTGGGAAGTGTTTTCGCGGCGCGATTTCTTTCTGCTCTGGTCCAGCGGCGTGGCTGTGAACGTCTCGATGCTTTTGTTCACGCTTGTCAGTTCACAGTGGCTGTATGATACCACCAGCTCCGCGGCCCAACTGGGCTTGCTCGGAGTTGTTCAATTTGCGCAGCTGCCTGTGGCCCTTTATGGCGGGATGCTGGCCGACCGCTTTGACCGCAAGAAGCTGCTGGTGCTCACCCAGTTGGCCAATCTGGCCCTGATCGTGTTTTTGGCAATACTGTCTGCCGGTCATAACCTTCAGCCCTGGTGTATCTTTGTGGCCTCCGGTATATCAGGCATGGTGAGCGTGCTGGGCGGCTCAGCCCGTCCTGCCATGTTGCCCAGGGTCGTGCCCAGGGGCCTGGTGACGCATGCTATAACCACCCTCAACGTCACTTCACAATTGGCAACAGTCGTCGGCCCGATTGTGTTCTGGCAGATCTATGATAATTTGGGTGTAACAGCCTCTTTTAGTATCAGCGCTTTGATCTGCTTGGGCGGCTCGGCCTTGCCACTTTTAATCAGGGCTTCGGGGAAACCGGAAGCGGCTTCACGGCAGAGCGTCTGGACATCTTTAAAGGAGGGAGGCATTTTTATCAAGCGCCATTCTCTGTTGCCAGGCCTCTACCTGTTGGACCTGGGG
>CAITCX010000086.1 GCA_903890885.1 uncultured Dehalococcoidia bacterium | reverse complement strand
CTTGCAACTGGAGAAAGACTGTGGCGTAGGCCCTCATACCATCTCCATACCCAGACTGGAACCGGCATTCAACGCGCCGGCAGCGATCAAACCGCCGCATCCGGTAAGCGATCATGACTTCAAAAAACTCGTGGCTATAATCCGGTTGGCCGTTCCCTACACGGGGATGATTCTCACCACCAGAGAAACAGCTGCCATGCGTGCTGAAGTTTTTGCGCTGGGTGTTTCGCAGATCAGCGCCGGTTCGCGCACTAATCCCGGCGGCTACCAGGAAGATTCCAGCGACGCCTTCCGCGCCGCCCAGTTTAATCTCGGCGATACGCGAACACTCGATGAAGTCATTTTAGATATCACCGAGAAAGGACATATACCCAGCTTCTGCACAGCATGTTATCGTCTAGGGCGCACCGGTAAGGATTTTATGGATCTGGCCAAGCCAGGCCTGATTCAAAAATTCTGCCAAACCAATGCTATTTTCAGTTTTAAAGAGTATCTGCTGGATTATGCCACTCCCGCAACCCGCGATGCCGGAGAGAAATTAATTGCAAAGATGCTGAATGAAACTTTCAAAACAAAAAGAAAGAAAATGGTTTGCGATAGACTACAGCAAATAACAAATGGAACAAGAGATGTCTTTATCTAGATTAGCCGAAAAACTGATCACCAAAGCACATGATGGCAATGATTTGAGCCGTAAGGAGATTGTGGAACTGCTCTCTCTTCCGGCCAAGTACTCATCTGATCTTTTTGCCGCCGCCGATAAGGTCAGAAAAGAACAAGTTGGCGATGAAATATTCCTGCGCGGTATCATCGAGTTTTCCAACTATTGCGAACGCAATTGCCTTTACTGCGGCTTGCGCAAAAGCAATTCCAAACTCAGCCGCTACCGGATGGTCGAAGATGAAATTATAGCTACTGCGCAAGAAGTTAAAAAATCACGTGTTCCGACAGTCGTGCTGCAGTCGGGCGAAGATTCTTTTTACGATACGGAAACAGTCTGCCGTCTGATTGAGCGCATCTGCACAGAGACGGATTTAATCATTACATTATCATTGGGTGAAAGAAGTTATGACGACTTCAAAGCGTTTCAGCAGGCGGGAGCCAACCGCTATCTGCTCAAACATGAAACCGCTGATAAAGATATTTACCACTATCTGCGCCCGGGCTGTAAATGGGAAGACCGCCTGCAATGCCTGCGATGGCTCAAGGAACTTGGTTTTGAAACTGGAACCGGGAATATGGTGGGATTGCCGGGACAAACTCTGGAAACTTTAGCCAATGATCTGCTGGTGATGAAATTATTAAATGCGGATATGCTGGGCATTGGCCCGTTCATCGCTCATCCCGGCACACCCCTTGCGGGTATAGACAATGATGATCTTGATCAGGTGTTGCGTGTTATTGCTGCCGCCCGTCTGATCACCCGCAATACGAATATTCCC
This sequence comes from uncultured Dehalococcoidia bacterium, assembly GCA_903890885.1. GTDB lineage: Bacteria > Chloroflexota > Dehalococcoidia > Dehalococcoidales > UBA3254 > UBA3254. The sequence continues at coordinate 1,578 of CAITCX010000086.1, read as the reverse complement.
GCGACAACCGCCCTGGCAACGTTGCATCCGCAGGGAAGGCTTCAGGCGCTACAGGCAGGGGCAAACGTGGTTATGCCGGACTTTACACCTGATATTTACAAAAACCGTTATGATATTTATCCTGGAAGAAAGGACGTCGGCTCAGCGCAGGATATTATCAATAAACTGGAAATAGATTTTCAGTCCATTGGCAGATTCATAAATTACAGCGCTGGCTACCGTCAAACTAAATATCATTAACCAAAAGGAATTATTATGTCTCACCACACAGGCACCTCGATATATGAAAGATTTTCCCGTAGAATAAACAAATTCCCCCAGGGGGCTCCCCCCTCAGAATCATGGCATAAAATTCTCAAGATACTTTTTTCCGAAAAAGAAGCTGAGCTGCTATCTCTTGTTCCGTTCAAACCTTTCAACCTGAAACAGGCTGCGTCTATCTGGAAAAAATCTGAAACCGAAACACTCAACATTCTTACTGCCCTGGCCGACAGGGGCAACATCCTCGATCTCGAAAATGATGGAGAAACCACCTACCTGCTCCCGCCTCCCATGGCTGGGTTCCTCGAATTCTCGATGATGCGCGTCCGGAATGATATCGATCAGAAAGTACTGGCCGAACTCATCCACCAGTATCTGAATATCGAAGAAGATTTTGTAAGAGAGCTTTTTGCCTTCGGTGGAACACCGATCGGCAGGGTTTTCGTCAATGAACAGGCACTGATACAGCAAGACACACTCCAGGTACTCGATTACGAGAAGGCGAGCGATGTAATTAAAACCGCCGAACAAATCGGTGTCGGGGTCTGCTACTGCCGGCACAAGATGCAGCACATGGGAAAACAATGCGACGCACCGATGGATATCTGCCTGACATTCAACAGTACCGCGTCTTCGCTGATCAGGCACAACATCATCCGGCCTATCGGTGTGACTGAAGGCCTCGAAATCCTGCACAGGGCTTACGAACACAATCTTGTCCAGTTCGGCGAGAATGTCAGGCAACGGGTCAATTACATCTGTAACTGCTGCGGCTGCTGCTGTGAGGCCATGCTTGCCGCCAAACGGTTTGCCTTCTCCAATCCCGTCAGTACAACCAATTATCTGCCGGTTATAGACTCAGAAAAATGCACCTGCTGCGGAAAATGTGTTGAAGTATGCCCGGTAGAAGCCATTGGCCTTGTAACCGCAGGCGATCCGCAGAGCAAGAAAAAGAAAAAAACCAGGGTAGATGATAAGTTATGCCTGGGCTGCGCTGTCTGCGTCAGGAACTGCCAGAAGAATGCCCTCAGCCTTGCCACACGCGGAGAACGTGTCATCACCCCTCTCAACAGCGCGCACCGTACGGTCATGATGGCAATTGAAAAAGGATGCCTGAACGATCTAATATTTGACAGCCAGGTATTATACAGCCACCGGGCACTCTCTCTCATGCTCGGTGTGCTATTGAAATTGCCGCCGCTGAAACAGCTACTGGCCATGAAACAGGTTAAATCGCGTTATCTGGAATATATTATTTCAAAAATGCAGATTTGATCTGATCATGGCCATTTCACTCCTGTTTTATCTAATATCCGG
>CAITCX010000085.1 GCA_903890885.1 uncultured Dehalococcoidia bacterium | reverse complement strand
TCAAGTGTCTCGAAAAGGATCTGGACGAGTTGTTGAATTTCCTGGATTGTCCATCTTCTCACAGAGTAAAAATCAGAACTACTAATATCATAGAGCGGTCTTTCCGTGAAGTCAGAAGAAGAACCCGTACTATTAGCTGTTTTACCAATGGGGCGAGTGTTGATCGCATCATCTTTGGAGTGATTAGTCATTTGAATAAAAGCTGGAAGGATAAGCCCATCCTTAAATTTACACAACTATCTTGACGTTACCGGTGAAACTCAATTTTGGCGGAAAGGCAGTATTTATGATATTATATATACTTGTAAAGTAGGAGTGTAGCTCAGCTAGGTAGAGCAGCTGTCTCCAAAACAGCCGGTCGCGGGTTCGATTCCTGCCACTCCTGCCAGCTACAGCCGAAGTGGCGAAACTTGGTAGACGCGCCATCTTGAGGGGGTGGTGGGCGAAAGCTCTTAAGGGTTCAAATCCCTTCTTCGGCACCAAGTGCTAGCCGTTAAAATTAAGATAGTTTGCGGAAGTAGTTCAGTGGTAGAATGCCTCCTTGCCAAGGAGGAGGTCGCGAGTTCGAGCCTCGTCTTCCGCTCCAGAGACAGGGCGACGTAGCCAAGTGGTAAGGCAGGGGTCTGCAAAACCCCCATTCAGCGGTCCGAATCCGCTCGTCGCCTCCATTAACTTCATCAATGCCGGGGTGGCGGAATTGGCAGACGCAGAGGACTTAAAATCCTCCGCCCTCAAAAGGTGTGTGGGTTCGAGACCCTCCCCCGGCAGTCTGTTTTTAGCCTCAAACTTTGACTATATTCACCTTTTTTCATTGTCCTGATTTTGTTGGCCTTTTTTAAGAATAGGCACTGTTTTCAGTCAGGAATTTCCCCGAAGATGATATAACCCCAGACAGGGTTATAGATGACTGGGATGATGAGGATGAGGACTATTTTCCTCCATTTTAACTCTTTTTCTCTCGGCTACGCGTTTCCTTATTTTCTCTATATTTTTATAATAGTATTTTTTACTTTTAAGGGCAGAATCTAAAAGATGGTTTGCGCACATAGTTTTACCGGGTAAGGCCTTTTTTCTGCAACTAACACATAGGCCTAATTCGTTTTGTTTTTTACGGTATACTTTTTGGTTTTCTTTGCGTTTCCCTGTATCTTTATAAGGCATCTCTCTAACCCTCTTACTATTTCTATCATTATAATATTTTTTGGCGATGTTTAATAACGGTTTATTTTTTGTTTCCCCTGAGCTGCTGGCTTTTTAATAGCGGGACCAGGTTTTCCGCATCTATTGAATATTACCTTAAACGCTCTAAAGGACACAAGGTAGCGAGTTTATACTATAACAGGTATCAAAAGATATTAATCAAGTAAACCGGGGGATGTTGGAAATTATTACCTGTATCTGACAAAATTTGGTCAAAATAGTATTTTTACTTTATACTGTGGGAGCATGATTAGTAAGCATAGAAGAGGAACGTTTTGTGGCTAAGATTGTTTTAGATTTGCACGAGATTTTTAATAAAAGCCAGAAAATTGAGGCGGAACTAAATCGGGTTATGATGGAAGCTGTCGATAAAAGGATTACACCAGTGGAAATCATCCCCGGCAAGGGCTCTGGACAGCTTAAGAAACGGGTGTTGCGCTTCCTGGCTCAGCCAGAGATCAAAAACCTTTATCATCGCCTGGAAAAAGACGATAAAAACTTTGGAAGGATCTTCGTGCATTTTAAATTTTAAATAGCCATTGAACAAAGTCCGGCATTCAAAGAATCGCCGGGCTTATTTTTTCTTGGTAAGCTCCATCAGTGAAATATCGAAGGTCAGGTCTTTGCCAGCCAACTCGTGATTGCCGTCAATAGTGATAGTGGTATCCGTCACGTCTGTCACAATCACTACCACCGGTCCGTTCTGGGAATTTATCTGGAGTTTATCTCCCACAACAGGTGACATGCCTGCGGGTAATTGCGATTTGTTGACCACTTTGGTCATTGTTTCATCTCTCTGGCCGTATGCCTGGTCGGCCGGGATGGTGAACTTTTTGGTCTCTCCTACCTTCATCCCTACTACAGCTTTATCAAAACCTTCAATCATCTGTCCAGCCCCTAGAGTAAACTCCATCGGGTCGCCGTCAAGTGAAGAATCGAAAATCGTGCCGTCACTTAGAGAACCGGCATAATGAACCTTTACAGTGTCCCCATTCTGTGCCACTTTAGAACCTCCAATTCCGCAACCCAAAACAAACAACATGCCCAGGCATATTATTCCTAATAAAGTAACCCCTGTTTTTTTTAACATCCCAATCTCCAAATTTTGCCCGGCTCCCTCTTATTCAGGCCAGAACGCCGGTAAATAAGGCATTCTAAACAGGGAACATTTGAATTGTAACATAGATGATAAAAAACGTCTTATTAAAACGTTTTCCCCACGTTTTAAGGCAGGTGGCCAAAGGTATTTCAGATTTTAATTATTTTCAGGCAGAGGACCTGACGAGTAGCGGAAGTGACCTTAACCCTTTCGTCCAGGCGGTAACCGGCGACCCAAAGGATCTGTTGAGGGTTACAGAAAATGGGTACTTTAGGACGCCACATCCTGGGGATGCGGGCATCCAGCATAAAGCGGGCTACTTTTTTTTCACGGCCCAGGCCCAGCGGATGGAAATGGTCGCCGCGGCGGATAGTTCTAATCTGGATGTCGCTACCGGCCTTTTCCCAATCCAGGTAGGCGGTGAAGACATCCGGGTTTTCCTCAATTATTCCGGTTTTATCTGATGGCCTTATTGTCGCTTCGATAAGCCAGCCGGGTAAGGTGGTTGTGCCGGGGATGGTCAGACTATATTCACCTTGAAATTCAGGAAAGGGTGATAATATCTCAGGCTGGAATCCTAGAAGAAAGCGGTCGTATTCAATACAAAAAACTAGTTTCTGCGGAAGATCTATTCGCCTTCCAGCCGGTTTAGGCAGGCTTACCAGGATCTCCTCGATGTGGCGAGTCTCAATATCTTTCAGTGTTCCTAAAAGATTTTCTACAGCTTTACGTAAGATTTGACGCTGCAAGGCCGGGGCCAGGGTTAAAAAAGTAGTCTTTTCGAAAACCAAAGTGCCCTTCTCCTGGCGGACTGTCCGTTTCCAAGCCTTTTCACTCTCGGATTCCAGAAAGGCCAAGTCGTCGGCAGCAATGCGAGAGATGCGCAGAAGGGCATCTTCAATCCCGGAATTATAATTTTTTAACAGGGGGAGCAATTCGTGGCGTATCCGGTTGCGCAGAAAATCGGTAGACTGGTTGGTCGAGTCAGTACTGGGGGATAACCTGTGCAGTCTGCAATATGCCACGGTTTCGTCATGATGGACCGTTAGAAGCGGACGGATAATATCGATGCTCTGGCCTTGAAATCGCAAGGCCTGTCTGGGCTGTAATCCGCGCAGTCCCCGCGTCCCGGCACCCCTTATAATATGCAGCAGGATAGTTTCTGCCTGGTCATTCACTGTATGACCAGTTGCCGTGCTTTCTGCCCCCACTGCCTGGGCGGTTTCAGTTAAAAAGTTATACCTGACTTCCCGGGCAGCCTCTTCCAGGGAGAGCCGGTGGATTTTTTGCCAGACCTCGACGTCTCTTTTATCAAGGGTAGCAGGAACACCCAGGTTTTGGGCCAAATTAGCCACATATCGAGCGTCACCCTCGGCTTCCGTGCCGCGCAGTGCATGATCGAGGTGAGCGACATGTAGAGAAATATGAAGCTCTTTTTGCAATTTGAAGAGGATGTGCAGAAGGCAAACTGAATCCGGCCCGCCGGATACTGCCACCAGTATTTTTTGCCCTGGTTGAATCAAGTTATGGGTTCGGATATGGGTTAAAACCCTTTCTTCAAGAGTGATATTGTGTTTTCTGCTGGCCGTCATACCCTATTATAGAAACCGCTGGTCAGAGAAACAAATCCGGGCGAGGTAATATCACTCCACCGCTGCCAATACGCGCAGGGCGCGCAGCGTAACCCATTTATTGGGCTGACCTTTTCGACCGAAGTCCAGCCAGGTCTTACCTGTATAGCCGAATTCCAGTTTCCAGCGACCGTGTTCATCTTGTTTTTCACGAATAAGTTTTAGAGCATCGGACAGGCGAGGGTCGTTGCCGTAGCCTAACCCTACCAGGGCTTCAGCGATTTGCAGCAAATCGGTAATATAAAAGACAGGGAAGCCAAATTTCCACCAATTGCCGGAGGGTTTGGCGGCATTCCCGCAGGGATAGCCGGCCTGGGCAGGATTACTGCTAAAAAGGAAATCTACCCCGGCCTGAATGGCCTGGTTGATCAAAGGAGTCCTTTTAGCCAGGGGTAATTTACTGAAGGCCAGCATGACTTTGGCGGCACCCCAGGCGCAGGGGAGTTTATTGTTAGCTCCGCAGGCGAAAAGCGGCCCGCATTTGTAAGAATAATAACGCAGGGGGGCGGATTTGTCTGACGCCTTAGCCAGGCCCTGGCCTGTCACAGTTCGGGCCATCCACTCGAAGGCTTTATCCAGGCGGGGATCAATATAGCCGAGATCGAGCAGAGCAGCGCACATGTTACCCTGAAGGCAGTCGATGCTTCCTCCCGGTGAGCCGTTATAGGACAGTTGCCCGCTGGCAGCCTGGGCATGGTCCAGGAAATAGGCACAGGCCTGACCGATGCGTCGGTCTACCTGGCAGTGGGCTCCTAATTGGGAAAGCAAGATAAGCGACCAGACAGAACTGGTATATTTGGGTGAATAACCAGCGCCTGGCTTTACCCAGTATCCTTCCGGTTGCATTTTGGATAAGACTTCAGCAATAGGGCCTTCGGTGTGGGCTGTTTCCTGCAAGGCGGTGACATCTTTCAGCGTGCTGCTGGTCAAATCCCGCCTGGTCAGGTACCTGACCCCGGGATTTGCTTCTTCCAAAAGCCACTCCAAGGTCCGGGTACTGAAAGGATCAAGCTTATTCATACTGCACCCCTCTCACGGTTATTATGCTCAGAGAACGAGTTCTGACATAAGATGCTTAAGCAGTATAGTAATCCTCAAGTTGAGCGCCGTCAAGAGTAAAAACGATTTAAACGATGGAGAGATTAAAGGAAGGCTTATTTTGCCAATCAGGCAGATAAGTTTCTAAAGGTTGAGATTATGACAGCCGTCGTTAAAAAGTTCCAGACGCAAATTGCCATCGTCCATTGTGAATACCGAGATACTCCCTGTGCTCAGTCTCAAGCGGATCATTTGATGTAGCGGAAGATTTAAAATCCGGCAAATCGCAGTCATAATCACAAAGTAATGAGTAACGAAGACAAGCGTACCTTCAGCCTGTTGTTTCGCCAGACTTGAAATTGTTGCCCAGGCTCGTTTCTGCACATCATCGACCGATTCCCCGCCAGGTGGAATATGCGGTTGTTTTGCGCAACCGTCACCGCATAAAAATTCATCGAAACGCAGCGTGAATTTAGCGGCCAACCGACCCTCCCATTCGCCTGCTTTGATCTCTTTTAGCGATGGTAAAGCCGTGACTTCCAGTTGATGAACAGCCGCAATAGACTGGGCAGTGTTCAATGCTCGCTGCAATGGACTGGAAAAGATAGCGGTTATTTTCTCATCTTTCAATCTAGCCGCCAGAGCTTTAGCCTGCTGTTTACCGGTTTCACTCAAAGGCGTGTCGCTATCGCCGCCCTGAATGCGTTTGATCTTGTTCCACTCGGTTTCACCATGCCTGACCAGGATTATCTTGACCAAAGCCGTTGCCCTTTCATTTGGATTGAAGTATTAACTGAGTACGGAGAATGGATTGCGGGCGCTTGGTAAACCCCAGAGCCCCAGCTACCTGTTCAGGACGGCCGGATCCCTGGCTGTTGCATTGTAAACGCATGCCAAGAGCACCTACAGGCGCCTGCCAGTCGATCGTCCAGATGGAGTCAATCAACAGCCGCAGATCGTACAGATGCGGTCCGGTATCCCTCTGGTGCTGCCATGGCAGATGTTCAAGCGCCAGCATATTGTTGATAGCTGTCAGAATATCAGCGGGACCAGTTGCGGTTTCAATTTCGACTTTGTATTCAGCCTTAGTTATCTGCGATTGCAGTGACGGCAATTCAGCCGAGATTGGAAAGACTTTATCTACCCGCAATCCCGGGGGAAGCTGCTGATTTAGAGCGGAGACAAAAAATTGTGGCGCGACTCCTTTTATGATGACGATATCCATTAGTTCGGCCTCACTGGTGACGCCCAGTGGCAGCGGTGCCGCCAGCGAGATGCGTGGGTGAGGCGTAAAACCGGTGGAATAGGCTATTTCAATTCCGGCCCGGTTGAAAGCCCTTTGCCACAATCTTACAATATCCAGGTGGGAGATGAATTTGATTTCATCCCCCCGGCTAAACTTGATTCGTAGTCGCTGCATATTTATCCTTCGTAATTAAAATTTCCTCTATTTTATTGCCGTTCACGCGGGTGATCACCAATTTCATATCCCGGTATTTTAACTGTTCGCCGGTTTTGGGTATATGCCCTAGGATTTTCAAAATCAGTCCGGCTACGGTCTCATAATCCCCTTCCGGCAGTACCAGTCCTGTCTCTGTTTTTACGTCCTCGATCCGCATGGTTCCATTGATCTGGAAGGTGGTATCATTGATAATCTCAAATTCTTTGCCGGTCTCTGCCAGTTCATCGTTGACATCACCCACGATTTCCTCTACCAGCTGCGTCATGGTGATGATGCCTGAGGTGCCGCCGTATTCATCTATGACCACGCATAGATGATAATTATTAGCCCGCATTTCGGTAAGAAGCTCACTAATGTGTTTGCTCTCAGGGGCAAAATAAGGCGGTCTGACCAGGTCGGAAATCGAACGGTTTAGATCGCACGCGCCTTTGGCCAGGGCCATCAAGACGTCTTTAAGAGAGAGCACACCCACAACGTTATCCCGTCTTTCATGAAAAACCGGATAGCGGTATAAAGGGTGTTTCTGATAAAGGGTTAAAAATTCAGCTACGCTTATGGCGCTTTCAACCCAGATTACTTCAGTCCGGGGCACCATGATTTCCCTGGCGGGCCGGTCTCCGAATTCAAAAACCTTGTGCAGCATTTCCGCTTCAGAATTCTTGACGCCACCATCCCGCAGGCCGGCGCGTATCATAAAGCGGATTTCTTCTTCTCCGATTAGAGAATTGCCAACCGGTTTCCCGCCGAAAAGTTTACCGAAGCCGGTGGAAATCCAGCTAAGCAATAACACGATCGGAGTAAAAACCCAGGAGACTACTTTGATAGACCTGGCAACCGCCAATGAAACTTTTTCCGAGTGTATTGAAGCCGAAGTCTTGGGGATAGCCTCCCCAAAGACCAGTATGATGGCGGTCACTATTAACGTGGAAACCAGGATAGCCTGGTTTTCATTACCCTTACCCATCATGGAGACAACCAGGGCGGTGCTCAAAGAAGCGGCGGCGGTATTTACCAGGTTATTGCCTAAGAGCACAGTGGAAAGCAACCGTTCAGGATGCTCCTTCAGCCAGGCCACCAATTGTGCGCCTTTGACATTTTTTTGCACCAGGGCTTCCAGTTTATAACGCTGTAAAGACATAAAAGCGATCTCTGCGGCCGCGAAATAGGCAGAAAGCAGCACCAGTATCACAATAAGAATAATATAAACTATCACATCGGTCGGCATCGCTTTGGCTCCTCAGCCTATATTTGAATGATAACACCGGCTTCCGGGTTAGTAAAGAAATTGAGATCAAAGCGGGTTCCCGTTACGACTATTTATTTTTCCTCAGGTTCCTGCTAGTATGGTTATAATTTGCTGCATTTTAAACGGGGTTGAATGAAAAAATATTTTTCAATATTGGTCGTCTTGTTACTCTTCCTGTCGGTGTTGTCCGGCTGTACCAGGGTGGGCAGCTCGATGAACGGCTCAGGCAAAATAATAGACAACGATCTTAAAGTTGAGGGCTTTTCTAACCTCAACATCAAAGGCCCATTTATCGTAGAAGTCACTCAGGCTAAGAAAACTAAAGTCACTCTAAGTACGGATGAAAACCTGATGAACCGTGTACAGGTTAACATGGAACGCAAAACTCTGAATATCAGTATTAAAGCTCCGGCTACTTTTTTTCCTACCAGTTTGAAATTGAAAATCGACATGCCGGAGCTTTCGACATTGACACTCTCTGAGGCTGCCGGCGCAGCGGTCAACGGTTTTAAAAATGCCGAAACGTTTTCGGCCTTTCTATCCGGGAAGAGCATCTTGAATTGCAGCACTGAGGCAGAAAACCTGGAACTGAATCTCTCTGGGGCCAGTGAGGCCATTTTTAAAGGCAGCGGACAGGTCACTAAAATTGATGCCCGGGGAGTCAGTAAATTGGACCTGTCGGAGTATGAAAGTACCAGCGCTCAGGTTAAAATGACCGAGGCCTCTGAAGCTATCATGAACGTAATGGGTTGGATTGATATTAACCTGCAGCAATCTTCCAAGTTTTTATACCTTGGGACTCCCATCTTTCGCAATACCGATATTTCAGGCGGGTCCTCCATGGCCCATAAATAAATCCTGAGGAGTAGTCCTATGAAGCTGATAGCTGGTCGCACAGTGCTGGTTATGATCGATATTCAGACTAAGCTCTGGAATGTGATGCATGAAAAATCCGTTCTTTTGGAAAATGCGCAGAAGCTAGTTAAGGCGATGAGGGTTCTAAGCATCCCTGTCATTCTGACCGAGCAAAACCCGAAAGGGTTGGGTTCTACCGTGCCAGAACTGATGCAGAATATGCCCGAGGTTAAAGCTTTGCCTAAATTTTGTTTTAACAGCTGTCATGATTCTGGTTTCGAACGGGAATTAAACCGCTTAGGCCGCAAACAGGTGCTTATCTGCGGTATCGAAGCCCATGTCTGCGTCCATCAGACCGTTCTGGACCTTTTAAGCCGGGGCTATGAAGTGCAGGTGGTAGCGGATGTAGTCGCCTCCCGCGTTCAGGCTAATAAGGAGATAGCTCTGGCCAGGATGCAGAGCGAAGGTGCCAGAATTACAGCAACTGAGATGGCAATTTTCGAAATCCTGGGCACTGCCGACAGCCCATTGTTTAAAGAGATATTGAAGGTAATCAAGTAAATAAGTTCTCTTTTAAAACAGCCTAATGGGTCTTATTCCCCCTCGCCAGTTTAAAGACTTCAAACCAGGCAACGCTTATAGCGGCTGCAATTATAGCTATCAGAATATCCATACCGCTTAAGGCGGCGAAATCGAACAAATCTCTCAGAAAGGGCACATTCAGGACAAGAGTTAAAAATATCAGAGCGCAGGCGGTTACCCACCAGAGCGCCGTATTTTTACTGCGCAGAGTCGTCCAGATAGCGTTAGACCAGGAACGGTTGGAAAGAATCAAGCCCAGGTTGGCCAGGATAAGGGTGGTATAGGTCAAAGCCCTGGCCTCCGCCACCTGCATCAGCATGACTTTACTGGCATAGGTATACATCCCTACCGTAATTATCATCACTATCAACCCCTGTATAAGGCTGATGCCCAGAGTCCTTTTACCAAAAACGCCATGAGTGATATTGCGCGGCTTACGGCGCATAATATCTTTCTCTTCCTTCTCAGCTTCAAAAACCAGAGTACAGGCCGGGTCTATGATCAACTCCAGGAAGACGATATGTACCGGGTAAAGCACCAGATCCAATTTAAACAGTACTGGTAAAAATGATAATCCGATAATCGGTATGTGCACCGCGAAGATATAGGACATGGCCTTTTTCAGGTTATCGAAGATGCGCCGGCCAAGGCGCACCGCCCTTACGATAGAAGAGAAATCGTCGTCTAACAAGACTAATGCGGCAGCTTCACGGGCGACATCGGTACCGCGCCCGCCCATAGCGATGCCGATGTTGGCGGATTTTAAAGCGGGGGCGTCATTGACGCCGTCGCCGGTCATAGCGACGATTTCACCATTGGCCTTGAAGGCATTGACGATACGTAATTTATGTTCAGGCATCACGCGGGCAAAGATATTGATATCTTTAATTCTTGCTTGAAGCTCAGGGTCGGTCATTTTTTCTATTTCCGGACCTGTGATGAATCGGTCGTTAGGAATTAAACCGATTTGTCGGGCGATAGACTGGGCGGTAACGGGATAGTCGCCGGTGATCATAGCCACACGTATACCGGCAGTATGACATTCCTTGATGGCACCCGGCACTGAAGGGCGGATAGGATCGGCCAGACCGACCAGACCGACGAACTCATAATCAAAATCATGCTGGGCTTCAGGCAAGGATCCTTGCTTGAGCCGGCCTTTAGCTACACCCAGTACACGCAGGCCTTCAGAAGCCATGACAGCGACCTGTTTAGAAAGAGCTTCAACCTGACTCTGGTCAAAATGGCAAAGGTCCGCGACCGCTTCAGGCGCACCCTTGGAAGCGATGATAAATTCTTGGCCGGTGGGCGATTTCCACACGTGCGAAAGGGCTAGAAGCTGCCGGGTCAGGTTATAATCACCCACCAGATCCCAGTCGCTGTGGAGGTGCTCTGTTTGCCTTAGATAAGCATTGCCAAACTCCTTAAAGGCTTTTTCCATGGGGTCGGAGGGATTTATTTCACTGGCCAGAATACTGTACTCGATTAACTCATGAAAATTTTCCGTAATTTGGGGATCTTTTTTCTGAGTCAGGTCTAAATACTGCTTATTTGCATACATTTTAGCGACAGACATGCGGTTAAGGGTCAGAGTACCGGTTTTGTCGACGCACAAAACACTGGCGGCACCCAGGGTCTCGATAGCTGGCGCACGGCGAGTTAAGACCTGATGCTGTGAAATGCGCCAGGCTCCCAGTGCCATAAAGATGGTCAGTACTACCGGAAATTCTTCCGGTAGAATGGCCATTCCCAGGGTCAGGCCGGCCAATAATCCATTTAGCCAGTCATGGCGAGTTAAACCGTAGATAATGACTATTAACAGGCTAATTCCCGCACCGACCATAGCAATGTTGCGGACTAAAAGGCCGGTCTCTTTTTGCAGCAGGGTTTTTTCAGTATCGACTTTTTGCAGGGATTTGCCGATTTTACCCATTTCTGTATTTGAACCGATATTCTTAACCTCGGCAATGCCCTGCCCGCGTACAACCAATGTGCCAGAGAAAATGAAGGATAGATCGTCGCCGCCTGGGCGACCCATGGCCGCGGCCGGATCGCCGTGGCTTTTTCCCACTGGCATGGATTCCCCCGTTAAAAGAGACTCGTCAGCGGCGAAATCGGTACAGGCGGTCACGATGGCGTCAGCTGGAACACGGTCGCCCTCATTTAAAATCAAAATATCTCCCCGCACCACTTCCCGCCCCACGATCCTTTTCTGCTGTCCATCACGCACTACCAGTGCGCGGGGGCTGGAAAGATCCCGCAGGGCTTCCAGGGTACGCTCGGTCTTGCGCTCCTGATAGAAAGTGATACCGATGATGACGAAGACGAAGGCCAGCAGAATCAGGGCTTCTTGCATATCCCCCAGGAAAAGATAAATGATACCGCAGGCGATTAATAAAAGAAACATGGGCTCACGGATCACGTCGAAAGCAATAGAGAAGACGTTTTTTTGTTTGGCTGAAGGCAGTTCGTTGAAGCCTTCCACTTTCAATCTGTGAACTGCTTCAGCCTCGCTGAGGCCTTGAAGCTGGTTAATGTTGTAGTTCATATTTTGGGCCGGTGCTGAGTTTTTCAAGGCACTTTACTCCCTAAGGTAGTTGATTACGCGCTGGAATTTTGTATAAAAAAATCCGCAGGCTAGTCACTTAGTCCTGCGGATTCTACATCCACTGCTTAAGGGCCCGACTTACTATAAGTCTGCTCTAAGTCTGTTAATTCTAAAAAATTCTAAAAACTAAGTCAAGTTGCTTCGTTTCTTTATTTTACCTGCCCGTCAGTATCGATAACGATTTCTTTCAACGGCAGATCGACTCCACTTCCATTCAGTGCTTTTCTGGCAATGTAAGTCAAACCTGAACAGCAGGGCACTTCCATACGTAATACTGATAAGCTTTTCAGATTGGATTTCTTGATAACCTCTGTTAATTTGGCCAGATGGGCTTCGGCGTCATCCAGTTTAGGGCAAGCCGTCAGTACAGCGTGGGCTTTTATGAAATCCTGGTGTAAATTCGGGTAGACAAAAGGTACGCAGTGGGCGATCAGCAGAACATCCGCCCCATTCAAGAACCTGGCCCCCGCCGGAACCAGAGTTAGCTGCACCGGCCAGTGAGTAAGTTCAGATTCCGCTCTAGAAGACACTGGGACAGGCGCTTTAGTTGACTTTGCAGAGAATTCTTTCACGACTGAACCTGGACAGGCACAGGGCGTTTCCGGTTGCGCCTTTACCTTCTGTCCCAAATAACTTTTCACAGCCTCCTCATCAAATTCAGCGGCTTCTCTTTCAATGATATGCAAAGCGTTCTGCGGGCATTCTTTCAAGCAGGCCGCCAGACCATCGCAATATTGGTCTTTCACCAGTTTAGCCTTTCCATTTACCAGCGCTAGTGCGCCTTCTGCGCAGGAATCTATGCAGGCACCGCAGCCATTGCACTTCTCGGTGTCTATCTGAATGATTTTTCGTATCGTCTTCGCAGTCATTAGCATCCTCCTGCTATTCATGTTAAATCCCGGGTTCCAACTTTCGAGGGTATATTGTTGCTTTTATAAATCTCCCTTCTGGTTACTCTCCCTTAAGCATTTTCCATCTCTCCTCCCCCAAACACTCCCTGGCTTTGGTGCACCACTGGATACAACTCGGCGTTTGCTCTTTGTAAACATACCCGCCACACTTGCGGCATTTAACACGGGTCTCATCGGAAAATATCTCTACCTCATTTCCACACTGTGGGCATTTGTGCAATGAGACTTTCAAATTCCGACCGTCCTGTCCTGGACAATTGCTTACCATAGCAGTTCCTCCTGTCTGTCCTATTTTCCTGTTTTCACAAAACTCAGGTATTTCATGTGTATACCCTATTTTTATATTCTATGCAATTGGAAGAGATCATTTTATTATACCGATAAAAATTTTGTCCGGATATTTCAGTTATTTTACTGGACTTATACGACCAAATTAAAGTATAATTAAAATAGTGGTTGAGGAGGTAATACCGTCATGCGGATATTAATTCCCAGCTTGTTAAAGGTGAACTAGAAGCACTGTGCTTTTCTAAGCGCAGTGCTTTTTAATTATTGTGGGGAGGTAAGATATGCAATCCAGTTTAATTGGGAAGATCGAGAAAGCTAAACGTTATGCTCAGGAAACCGATAGAATTACCTTCTCCGACTTTAGCGTAAAATTCAGAGGGGAGCACGATACTTATATAACCGGCCTGAAAGACGGGCAGTGGCATTGTACGTGCACATTCTTCTCCACCTGGAAGATTTGCAGCCATACCATGGCCATGGAACAAGTCCTGGACAAAATGCTGCCGGATGAAGCTCGCAGCAATCCCTACATAATGGCCAAACTCTAGCCCAGAGAAAGGTGTTCGTGTCATTTTTGTGACAATCAGTTTTGATTGTTTCAAAGCTTTTTTATTATTTTTAAAGCTTCCCCAACCACAAACAGCGATCCAGTAACACAGATCAGATCATTTTCTTCCGCTGACTTTTGTGCCAGGTCAAGCGCTTTATGCACATTCTCAGAAGCAATAACTGACTTTCCAGAGGCGCCAAATAACGTTGCCAATAAATCCGGACTAGCCGAACGGGGATTGTCTGCTCTGGTGGTAATCACCTGATCGAAAAACGGGGAGAATTCTCCAACTACACTATTCATGTCCTTGTCTGCGGACATGCCGATTACCAGAATAGCTTTAGCTGGTTTAAAATATTGCTGTAATGCCTCTTTCAACTTACGAGCAGCCCCGGGATTGTGCGCGCCGTCTAGAACCATCAAAGGTCTTTGTCCTACAATCTGAAGTCGACCAGGAAATTCTACGCGGGAAAGCCCTTCAGTGATGGCATCCATTGAGATTGAAAAGTCGCGCTCGATAAGAACTTCAAGCGCCGCTACAGTCGCTGCCGTGTTGTCCAATTGATGCCGGCCCAGCAGGGGAATAGTGACAATATATTTAGCCAACCTGCCGCGAACTTCCAGTGACTGACTACGTAAATCATAGCCTAAACTACAGCAGTTGACATCGCGATTGATTTTAATCAAACCTACCCCTTTTTCCCGGCAAGAATCACTAATTATTTTGTCCGCTTCTTCAACTTGTGGATGAGATACCACAACACAACCGGGTTTGATGATACCGCATTTTTCAGCAGTGATCTTGGCTATGGTATCACCCAGCACCTCGGTATGGTCCAGACTTATAGAAGTCAACAGACAGACTTCGGGATGAACGACATTGGTGGCATCGAAACGCCCCCCCATGCCAACCTCCATGACTTGAAATTCGCATTTCTGTTCAGTGAACCAGACGAAACAAAGAGCAGTCAGGATTTCAAAAACCGTCAGGCGGCCATAAACTGCCTCAGCATCTACCCCTTCGATATGAGGTTTCAGCCGGGTAATAATAGCAGCCACCTCATCTTCCTTTATCATCCGACCATTCACCATAAAGCGCTCTCGCATAGTGATGAGATGAGGTGAAGTATACAATCCTGTACGATATCCGGCCGCTGTCAGGACAGAGGCCAACATAGCCGAAGTGCTGCCTTTGCCGTTGGTGCCGGTAATATGTAAAGATCTGGCTTTAAGATGAGGATTACCAAGCCCTTCCAATAATTGAAAGACCCGCCGCAGGTCATAATTTGCCTCAACATGAGAAAGACGCGGTACTGCCTCATAATTGGTGTGTCCGAAGATAAAATCAACGGATTCCTGATAATTCATATTCCCCATTCTATCACTTGACGCAGTACAATCACCACTGTATCATCGACGTAGGATGATTCTAAATTAATTGAAGACAGGGTCAAGCCTTAAAATAAATAAGGTCCAAATGTTCCGTGGTATCTGCCTGTTCAATTTTAATTAATGGGATATTAACTTCGAACTTACAGTTTTTACCATTTCGGGAGGGTTTCATGAATTTTGTAGAT
>CAITCX010000084.1 GCA_903890885.1 uncultured Dehalococcoidia bacterium | reverse complement strand
AGCGGCGTTTTTTTGCCAGTATGACCTCAAACAGGCAGCCTAACTACTTCTGTATCCTGGAAAACAGGCTGCTTTAACTGAGAGTTTTTCCAGGCCGCGTGCCGCATATTCCTAGCGGCCAGCAGATTTTGTTTTCTTTGACTTAAGATCACCTCCTGTAAGCCCGAAAGAACCTGAAGCGGGGTGACATACTTCAGCGAACTATGCGGGTCATTATTGTAAATATCCGGGAACCGCGCGAACCATTGTACAATATCATCAACGGTTGTAAAAGAAACCGGCACTTCCCGGTGGTGCTTGAGAGTTCTGATGAATGACTCGATCCAAGCCTGATCATCCGGAGTATGCGGGCGGCCATAGTGGATTGGGGCGCCCAACAGTTCATTGATAATCTTTTTTGTCCGGGCTGCTTTCATGGCCGAGCCTCGGTCAGAATGAGCCAGCAGTTTCTCAAACAGGTGTTCCGGTAACAGGGCTAAGGCCTCTTTTATGGTGTTGATCAGGTCTTGAGCCGATACACCGTTGAGGCAATACCCGATGTGCAGCAGGTATCGCTGCGGCAGAATCATTACCGGGATGGACCATACTTTAACGCCTGTTTCTGTAAGGAACTCAGAAGCATCGTAACAGAGCAGAGAGAAGCCTTGTTCCAACAGGGTATGGGCTGAGACATAAGGACTGTTCCTTTTCCGCCGCACAAAGCGATGGACTAAATTTTCGCTTTTGAGGACATTATAAACGGTGGTAAGAGAGACGGCAAATTTGCCCGAATCGTGGCCGTAAACAAAGAGATGGCTCATCGGTTTGTCCCAGAACTGCTGGTCCCAGGCGATTTCCAGGACTGCTTCCCGTTCCTCAGGCAGGATCTTATTCCATGCGGTACGGGGTTTCAGCGGCTTAGGATTAGCCCATCTGCGGTATTTCCTGGGGCTGAGCCCAAAAACAGAACAAGCGCGTTTCTGGGTTAATCCTTGGACTATAGCTTCTTTGATAATTTGCACCACGGTTACTTTGACCTCTTTGTTAAAATGACCTCTAAGTTTGCCGAAAAGCCCTAATCCGTTCTTTTTTTTAGCAAGGCTAATTCGTGCCCCACGGCGGCTAAAGCGTCCTTGGCCTCGTCCAGTTGTCTGGAGACCTTCTGATATTGCTCCACTGGTATTACGGCTTGGCGCCGGCCTGGTTTCCCTGGCTTGGAGAGCGCTTCCAGGGCTGCCGCTTTGACCCTTTTGCGGATAGCTACCAGATCCCAGGGATTCATGCCGTACCGCTGTAGGATCATTTTTACGGGAGCGCCAGGAGCGTTGCACTCCATGTAAATGTTGTAAAGCTGTTCCGGGGTTAATTTGATCCGTTCTTTCTTTTGGTTGTTCATTATGGTTTCCAATGGTGTCCTCCTAAAAGGCTATTATATCACCTTTTTGTCGTTTTTAAAATTTTGCCCGGGGAAAAGAGAATTAACTACTCAAAGAGAGGACACTAAAGCAAAAAAAGCGGGGCTGCCGGCGCACGGGTTCCGCCCCGGTCCGGGACAGGGCCAATTTTAGT
>CAITCX010000083.1 GCA_903890885.1 uncultured Dehalococcoidia bacterium | reverse complement strand
ATTCAGTGTATCTGATATACAGCTACGATGTTTTCCCGCTGCATCCAATCAATGTGGCCAGATTCCTGGGGACGGTGGTTCCCTATCTGGAATTGCTTATCGCAGCGGGTTTGCTCACAGGTGTTTTCACCAGGCTTTCTGCCGCAGGTTGGGGCATACTATCTCTAGGTTACTTTTTTACCAAGATCGACATCATTTTCGTCCAGGGTCAAAATATACCCTGCGGTTGTTTTGCCGGTATTTTGCCTGATCTGCTGGTAACTCAATCTATCTGGATAGATGTGGTCTCCATTGCCATGTGTGTTCAAATTTTCCTGTATAGACGCAACAGATTGGTCAGCCCGTGGGCTCTACTTCCTGAAAGATGGAAACAAAGCCGTCTGCGCCGCATCTGGTAGATTCCTGCCGACCATAGGTTAAAATGACCAGGGAAAAGCAGGTAGTCTAATTGGACAACAGCCGGGTTTTGATTTATTATCAGATTCAAGAAGCAGACCCAAAAAGAAACTTTGCTGGGAGGCAACATGCAAAAAATCGCACAGAATGTATACGTTGAGACCGATTTTGAAGGCTGCAATTGCGGTTTTGTGGTAACGGAAGACGGCATCGTTATGATTGAAAGCCCCCAGATACCGAAAAATGCCGTGCAATGGCGGGAGGAAATCGCCAAACACGGGCGGGTGCGCTACCTGATCAATACCGAACCTCACGATGACCATTTTGCCGGAAACTATTATTTTGAAGGTACTGTCGTCGGCCACGAAGGGACCCGCGAGGCGATATTAAAGGCCAGGATGGACAGGTTCCCACGGGGAGTAGTTCCACCGGAGAAGGATTTCCATTTCCGTCCGCCTACTATCACCCTGTCCCAAAGACTGACACTGTACGTGGGAAAGCATACCTTCAAATTGATCAATATGCCCGGACATACGCCCTACCAGGTTGCTGTTTACATACCCGAAGAAAAAGTGGTTTTTACCTCCGATAACGTAGTGGGCCATCTGTGTTACATGGACCAGTCATCACCGCAAGATTGGCTGGCCTCCTTAAAGCAACTGGAACAACTGGATGCGGAATACTATGTTCCCGGACACGGCAATGTCCGTGATAAAAGTTGTTTGCCGGAGATGACCGGAGTAGTGCAGGGCTGGGTAGAGACCGTCAAACAGGCGATTGAAAGGGGCTTGAGCTGCCAGGAAGCGCAGGATGCCATACCAGAGCTGCCAGGTTACAAATCAGAGCGGCCCGACCGGCACAGGGTAGACGTACAAAGGAGAAATATCGCTCATCTTTACAGGTTATTAAAATAGGGAGTAAAAAATGTCGACAATAGCATATCAGTCGCTCAATCCCCCGTCTCGTATTCTTCTGGGTCCGGGTCCGAGCAATATCCACCCCCGTGTGCAGATTGCCATGTCCGCACTGATGGTAGGACACCTCGATCCATACTTTATATCAATTATGGAAGATACGACCAGGTTGCTGCGCAGTGTCTTCCGGACCCAAAATGAACTCACTTTTCCGGTTTCGGGGACAGGTTCAGCTGGTATGGAGGCTGGCTTCGACAATTTTCTGGAAGCTGGTGATACGGCTGTCATTGGTTCCAATGGTCTCTTTGGTGAACGGATGGTAGATAATGCCCAGCGTACGGGTGCTCAGGTGATTCCTGTTACGGCGGATTGGGGACGTATAATAGAACCGGAATCCATTGAGAAGGCATTGAAATCACAAAAGAAGGTCAAGCTTTTGGCTGTTGTTCAGGCAGAGACTTCCACCGGCGCGCTGCAACCCTTGCTGGAGATAGCCAGTCTGTGCAAACGTTACGGGGCATTATTTATGGTGGATACCGTAACCTCTCTGGGAGGCCATGAGGTGGCAGTGGATGATTGGGGTATCGATATTTGCTACAGCGGTACGCAAAAGTGCCTGAGCTGCCCGCCGGGACTGGCTCCTTTTTCAGTAAACGCAGCAGCCATGGCTGTATTAAAAAGCCGCACTACCAAAGTCAAGAGCTGGTACCTCGACCTGGCCCTGCTTTCTAATTACTGGTCCACCGGTACCAGGTTTTATCATCACACGGCTCCAATTAGCATGATATACGCTTTACACGAGGCGCTAGCCCTGGTGGTCGAGGAAGGCCTGGAAGTCCGCGTAAAACGTCACCTGCGCAACGGAGGAGCCCTCCAGGCCGGACTTGAAGCCATGGGTCTGACCCTGCACGCACAAAAAGGACACCGTTTAAGTTCATTAACCACGGTAGGTGTTCCCGAAGGGATCGATGAACTGAAGATAAGGCAGCAGCTACTTAACGAGTATAGTATCGAAATCGGCGGCGGACTGGGACCCTTGAAAGGCAAAATCTGGCGCATCGGTCTGATGGGACACTCATCGACAGCTGAAAATGTACTGCTGGTCCTCGCCGCGCTCGGTAAATTGTTGTCTAAAGCTGGATTTAGAGCAGACACAGCCGCCGGGGAAATGGCCGCCATTCAATTATTATCGTAAGCGTTTAATAACCCAAATTTTTGTCAACGACACCCAGTAATGTTTTTCCAGCCATATATTGATCCAGGTTCTGGCAGAACTGGTCGGTCACCAGTTCTGCATAGTTCAGGCAGTGGCCGGCATTGTGCGGCGTGATGATTAAATTGGGCGTTTCCCACAGCTGGCTATCCGGTGAGAGAGGCCTGGGGTCAGAAGCAAAAACGTCAAAGGCGGCTCCCGCAATCCAGTGTTCTTTCAGTGCGCGCGAAATTACCTCTTCATCAACAATGCCGCCGCGGGAGACATTGATCAGATAGGCCGTCGGTTTCATCAGTTTGATCTCAGCTTCGCCGATCAGGTTTTTAGTGTCGGCAGTTATCGGCAGCAGAACCACCAGGAAATCACTTCTAGAAAGGACCTCCCGTGTACCACTGGGCGGCAATACCAAATCCACATTCTTACTGATACCATCCGGATGGGCTTTGGTGGCCAGCACGGTCATCCCGAAAGCTTTTGCCAGGCGGGCGACAGCCAACCCGATATTGCCCAGCCCCAGGATACCCACTGTTTTGCCTTGAATTATGGTCGGGTCCAGCCTAACCCACTGTTTCTTTTCTTGCAGCCGAAAATGCTCCAATGAGCGCCGCGCAAGCATTAGAATCATGGAAAAAACTGTTTCACTTATTTGAACGTCGTGGATACGGGCTTTAGTTAAAACTATGCGACTGGCGACAACGGCAGGAGTTAAAAACTGATCAGTTCCGGCTAAAGGGGATTGAATCCACTTTAAATGGGGGGCACGAGAAACGATGTCATTAGGGAGCGGCATTCCAAAAAACACTTCAGCGTCGCTGAGTACGACATCAAGCTGCTGCCTGGCTTCCGTTTCTCCCCGCCGATCAGCGTTAATCACATTGGAAATATCCTTCAGACTAATACGAGGACTAACCGCCTGAATCTGGCTGAGCATCTGTGTCCTTTGTTCTTCGGTTAAAGGCGTCCCCGGCAAGTTGGCGATTACGACATTGATCGATTTCGCTGTCATTTAAAGTCTCCTGATATGCTTTAAACTACAAATATCTTCTGCGGAGTTTGATGCAAACATTCTTTTTCCCCGGAGGCTTTAACGAGATAGTTTTCGCATACCCAACCACGGGCAGCTTCCGATTTTACTTCAGGATGAACTACGATGTTCATACCCGCCTGTATTTTCAGGGTTTCAAAGAGGTCCAGGGAAGGCCTTTCCACCATATCATAACCCTGGCCGTGAGCAAAAATCCGGCGTTCTTCGCCGAATCTGGTGGTGCGTAAATAGGCGTTGTTGGCTTCCCATATTTCGGCCGGGGTGGCGCCCGGTTTAAGCAGGTTCAGGGCAATTTTTTGTGCCTGCTGAGCAACTCCGAATTGTTCCTGCAACTCAGGGGATATTTTGCCTAAACAAACCGTACGGCTCAACTCGCCCCAGTAACCACTCGGACCATTGGTTTCAATTAAAAAGGCTAACTGGTCACCCTCTTGAATAACCCTGGGGCCAGGAGGACCTCTTTTTTGTTGCATGGGATCAACCACGATATTATATTTATCGCCGCCTAACTCAAGTGACTTGCGAATAATTTCAGTGTTTAGCTCGCTGGTATTTATGCCGGGCTTAACTTGAGCAAGCAAGTGGGAAAATATTTTATCCTGTATCCAGCAAGTTTCCCGGATGAAGCTGATTTCCTCATCGCTCTTAATGACCTTGATGGCATCCACCAGGTCGGTGGCGTCTTCAAACCTAGCGCTGGTCAGTTGTTTTGTGACAGCGTTGTAAAATTGTGCGGAAATCAAGCTCATTCCCACAAAACCAATGCGACAGTTTTTATAGGTCGCGAGTTCCGAAACTACTTTCTCTGCGTGCAGGAAACCGTTGGCCAGTGTAGGCAGCATAGGGACATTAATGCCTTTCTTCACACCGGAAGATCCTCTGGGGGCAGGTTCTACACCCATAGGACCGTGTGATATCGTGATCATTTCATCGTCGCGAGGGAATATCAGAGTGACCGAATAGCCGTCATTAACGGATAAATCAGTAAACCATTTTATATTGCCATCGAAAATGGAGATGCTGCTCTGCATTATTAAAAAGTCCAGACTTTTATCTTTCATGGCCTGGCGGACAGCCTGCCACCTGCGGTGAAGCTCGCTTTTAGAGATTTTACTCATCACATCCTCCTGATTACGACTTATCAATACAGTAACATTCAGCCTTTATTAAAAGCAAATCGAACGTAACGGTACTTTGACAACTCTTTTCTTCATTATATGACTGACAGTCTTAAAATTCGCGCAAAAAAACTCCCCTCGTTAAGAAGAGGGGAGTTTTGGGGGTTCTTTATTAAAACTTAAAAAACAAGATCGCAGAACCTACCACATAGAGGCAGGGTAAGTAATGTCAATGGCTCGTTTCGGACACTCCATCCAGCAGATGCCGCAATGCCAGCACTCTTCATTGTAAGAGGCCTTAGGCATTCCAGTTTCTTTATCTATGGTAAAAACATCCATGGGGCATAAATCGTAGCATCTTTTGCAGCCAATACATTTTTTGTAATCTATTTTCGCGGGCATTCTATCTTTCCTCCTTATGATTATCAGGAAACTTCAGTGGGTCAACGGCTCTTATCTCAAACACGGGTTTACCATCAACTAACTTCGAATAAGCCAGCTTACCCGCGTTTATGGTTTGGGGGTAGTCTAACCGGATATGCATGGCCCAGGTTTCTTTTCTTTCCAAAGAGGCCTGTATATGCACTGAGGCTACATCCACCAGATTGCGCGCTTCAAGTCCTCTCATTAAGTAATGAGGATTAGAGGCCATAATTTTGGGTAGGAATTCTCTTTTCAGCGAGTTCAAGCGGTTCTGTCCTTCCCTCAATTTCCCTTCAGCCTTGTTAACCCCGATATATCTGGTACATAAATAGCGGAGGGAAGACTCAAGTTCCATGGGTTCAGTGCCATCTTTAACCGTCAGGGGTCTCATTGCGATTTCTTTTTGTTGTTCTATCTGAGCTTCATCCGGGACAGGATCAGCGGCTTTTTTAATATATTCGCCAACCGTATCACCGACCATGAATCCTGACACCGCGGCATTAGCCACGTCATGCTGACCAGAGACGCAATCTCCAATCGCGTAGATACCTTTGATATTGGTTTTAAAGTCACTATCGGCGTTGATGCCTGGTGGAACGTGAAGTTGATTGGGTCTATTGTCAATTAGTTCATACCAGTGTGACCGAGGATTAAAGCCTCTTTCCTCGGCTATTTTAAACGATAGAATTCTTTCATCTACATAGGCTACTTCAATTCTCTTTTGGAAATCATCGGGTAAAGTGTCGAGACCGACATAAAGCGGGGCTTTACCCTGAGATTCCAGCAACTCAAGGGGGGTATCGACGAACTCCTGCCCATCCCAGGTCAATTTTTTAGATTCAATGCCTTCATTGCCGGTATTGCCCCAGGATATGGTGAGGTCGTCGCGGGAACGATATCCGCGGCCAGCCTGTTCCATATTGGCTAATTCGACACCTGCGCGGTAAGCCATTGCCCAGCCGTCTCCGGAGACTGATGAAGGACACCAATGATAGCGGAACCTGTATTTCCAGGAATCCGGTTGATCAGGATGGTAAATACGCGAGCAGGCTGCAGTGGCAAGCACCACGGCTTTAGCTTTAAAAATAATAAATTGACCGGTACGAATATTAACGCCTGTTGCCCCTACTACAGCACCTTTCCGTGTGAGAAGATCGACAAGCATGGTGTTTTCAATTACGTTGACCCCTCGTTTCCTGATCCCTTTCGCCATCTCAGGTTTGACATTAGTCCAGTGCACGCGCATAAAAGGATTACCGAACATAAAGGCCGCCGGTCTTAATTCCCCATCATCCCATCTCATGGTTACCCCGAGCTTTTCCAGTTCTTCGACGCCCCACATTCCATTGGCATAAAGTCTGTACAGCCGGGTGGGGTCAGCGAATTGGGCCATACCGTAATAGGCATGAGGGGGTAAAGTTTTATTGATTTCGGCAAACTCCTTAGGAGTCATACCCCGGGGATATGCGCCAGCATAATGATCGATTCCTGCTCCAGAACTGCCGCTTCTTTCTACGCAGGCTTTATCTACCAGGGTAACTTTCAAGCCATGTTCAGCGGCTTTGGCAGCGGCAGGACAGCCGGCGATTCCTCCACCTACAACGAGAACATCGGTCTCAACGATTCTATCTGCAAGAGCTCCGAATGCCATGTTTACCTCCAAAAAACTGTTTTATATTTGCCTTAACATTGAAAATATTATTACAAAACCTGCGAAATTGATGCCACATTTAACGTTACGAAAAAATCAGTTAAGTTAATAGTGCCCACAATAATTATTAAAGAATAGTTTATTTTAAATAATTATTGAACTTTAGAGTTACGAAAGTCTCAAAAAACCAGTAAGGGGCAGCAACCAATGGGTATCTTCCCAGGGGCAAAAATTAAAGACTGGTTCCAGAAATAGCGTAGATTGAAAGATTGATGGGGTTGTGACGTTATTGATAAAAACCTCCCCTTCCCGTTAAGAAAGATGGGAAGGGGAGATTTGCGGCGTTGAACTAGTTAACTCTGGTTTCAGTACGGGAAGGGTTGGCGCTGGGAATGGT
>CAITCX010000082.1 GCA_903890885.1 uncultured Dehalococcoidia bacterium | reverse complement strand
GCCTATGCCGACTTCTTCTTTTTAGATAATCTGGAATATGATTCTGCGCAGCTTCTTGGCAAGAAGATGACAGCAGAAGCCGTGTTAACTGCTTTAAAAGGCGCGGAAACAGAACTTTCCGCATTGGAAGACTTTAATCCTGCTGTGCTGGAAGATACTCTCAGACATCTTGCCGATGAACTGGGCATCAAAACGGGAGAACTTTTTAATCCGCTGCGGGTAGCAACTACCGCCCGTGATGCCGCGCCACCGCTCTTTGAAACGATGGCGGTCTTAGGCCAGGCAAGATGCCTCAAAAGAATCAATGCCGCACTTGCCAAGCTCGCCGGCAATTAGTATTGGCAAGGTAGAAAAGGAAATTAGAAGGGGGACAATATAAACATGACAGATTCAACTGCGCCTGGCGATTTTATCAGGGATATTGTCCGCCAGGATATCTCAAACAATAAAAACGGCGGACGGGTGCACACCCGGTTTCCACCGGAACCTAATGGCTATTTACACATTGGGCATGCCAAGGCCATCTGGATCAGCTTCGGTATCGCTGCCGAGTTCGGTGGTAAGTGCAACCTGCGTTTCGATGATACCAACCCGGTCAAGGAAGAACAGGAATACATCGATGCCATTATCCGGGACGTCCACTGGTTGGGATTTGATTGGGAAGACCGTTTGTATTACGCTTCTAGCTACTTTGAGCAAACCTATCAATACGCTTTACAGCTTATCGAGGCCGGCAAAGCCTATATTGATGATTTGACCGCCGAGCAAATCCGGGAATACCGTGGCACCCTGACCGAGCCTGGTAAACCCAGCCCTTACCGGGACCGCCCGGTGGCGGAAAACCTTGATTTGTTTAAACGCATGCGGGCTGGGGAATTCCCGGATGGCTTACGGGTTTTACGCGCGAAGATAGATATGGCCTCCCCTAATATAAACATGCGTGATCCGGTCATGTACCGTATCCTGCATGCCACGCATCCACATACGGGTGATGCCTGGTGTATCTACCCCATGTATGACTGGGCCCACGGCATTGAGGACTCCATTGAGGGTATTACACATTCTCTTTGTTCACTGGAATTTGAAGACCACCGTCCGCTGTATGACTGGTTCCTGGATGCGCTCGGCATCCATCATCCGCAGCAAATCGAGTTTGCCAGGCTTAATTTCACTTATACGGTCATGAGCAAGCGCTTTTTCAAGCGGATGATAGATGAAGGCATTGTGCGCGGATTTGATGACCCGCGTTTGCCGACCCTTTCGGGATTACGCCGCCGCGGTTACTCCCCCGAGGCTCTTATCAACGCCTGTAAGATGATCGGCGTGGCCAAGACTAACAGCACGGCTGATTTGGCTCTGCTGGAGCATTGTGTCCGCGAGGACCTGAATAAAAACTCGTCACGGGTCATGGGTGTCCTGCGCCCCTTGCGCCTGGTTATTGATAACTACCCTGAAAATCAGGTGGAAGAGTTCGATGCGTTAAATAATCCCGAGAATCCCGCCGCTGGAGCACGCAAAGTGCCCTTTTCCCGGGTTCTCTATATCGAGCAGGATGATTTCCGCGAAGTCCCTCCGCCCAAATACTACCGCCTGTCGCCAGGTCGAGAGATAAGGCTCAGGTATGCCTATTTTGTTACCTGCACAGGTGTAACTAAGGATCCCAATACCGGCGAAGTGATAGAGGTGCATTGTACCTATGACCCGGCTACGCGCGGCGGTGATTCCCCGGACCACCGTAAGGTTAAGTCGACCATCCACTGGGTTTCGGCCGCGCATGCACTGGAAGCTGAAGTACGTTTGTATGAAAAGCTGTTCACCAAAGAAGACCCCGGCGATGTGGAAGAAGGGGCTGATTTCATGTCTAATGTCAACCGGGATTCGCTCGAGGTCCTACCCTCCTGCCGGATAGAACCTTTTCTCGCCGGCGCTGCTCCGGGCAGTCGGTATCAATTTGAGAGAATGGGTTATTTCTGCGTCGATCCCGATACTGCCCCGGGAAAACTCGTCTTTAACCGGACCGTGTCTCTACGGGATGATTGGGTAAAGGTACAAAAACAGCAGGAATAATGAGAGCTACAATATGCCTGGCATGTTAGAGGGGATAAAAGTCCTGGACCTGGCGGATGAGCCAGGTTTGCTGTGCGGCAAAATCCTGGCGGACATGGGGGCCGAGGTCATTCGTATTGAAAAACCAGGCCGGGCTTTGACTGACTGCTATGGAAACCGCGGCAAACACGCTCTAAGTTTAAATATAGAATCACCTGAGGGCGTTGACCTCTTTCTTCGTCTGGTTGAAAAACGCGACATACTTGTAGAAAGCTTTGCGCCGGGTTATCTGGCTTCTCTGGGACTGTCTTTCGACCGTTTAAGAGAGCATAATCCGGGTTTGATTATAGCTTCGATCAGCCCTTTCGGCCAGAGCGGCCCCTATTCTCAATTTCGTTCCTCGGAACTGGTTTCCGCTGCAATGGGCGGCCAGGTTTTTCTCAATGGAGAGGCAGGAAATCCTCCCCTTCAACCTCCGGTTCCACTAGCTTCACAGCTGGGCTGTTTGAATGCGGTTACCGCTATTCTGCTGGCTGTCCGGCAGAGACGCCTGACTGGACAGGGCCAATACCTGGATATCTCCATACAGGAGTCCTCGGCGACGGCATTAGATCATGTGCTCGTCCGTTATTTTTATACTAGGGAGATTGCGCAAAGATCGGGCAGTTTCAATTGGAACCACACTATGCGGATCTTCCCCTGCCGTGACGGTTTCATTTTACTTACTTTGTTTCACCAGTGGGATACTCTGGTAGAGTGGCTGGATTCCGAAAGTATGGCTGAAGATTTAAGAGACAAAAACTACCTGGATGAAAAGGAAAGGCATATTAAACTCGACCACATTGTTAGTATTTTGGAGAAATGGACACTGAGCCACGGAGTAGATGAACTGGTGGAGACCGGGCAGGCTATGCATTTCCCGTGGAGCAAAGTTAATAGCATTCCGGAGATGGTAGAAGATATCCAGTTGAATGAACGGGGCTATTTCGTTATGGTAAAAGACTTTAACGGCAACCAATATAAATTTCCGGGAACTCCGCTTAAAATGAGCGCTTCTCCCTGGCTTGTGCGCCCTCTTTTACCGCTTGCCGGTGAATATAATCATGCCATATATGCCCATGAGTTGGGTTTAAGCCAGGGTGAGATCAAAGAATTAACCAGCCAGGGAATTATTTAACCGGCTGACTGTTTGTATCTTTCAGCCAGCGGCTTTTAAGTTGTCCGCAGCCGGCTTCGATATCCGTCCCTCTGGACACCCTGATGGTGTTGAAAATCCCGCCGGCAAATAGGTGTTTTTGGAAAATCTGCGCCTTTGCCAAAGAGGACGACCTGAATTCATTGCTGGCCGTTGGATTTCCCACAATAATATTGACCGCGCAATTTATGCCTTTTAACAATTCCGTCGTTTCCCGCGCATTTTCCGCAGAGTCGTTGATTCCCTCAAAAAGAGCATATTCAAAGGTCGGCCGCCGGCCGGTCTTTTCCAGATAATATATGCAAGCCGGGATCAACTCCGCCAGAGGGTATTTCCGGTTAACGGGCATCAGCCGGTTTCTTAAATCGTCGGTTGCCGCATGCAGAGAAATGGCCAGTTCCAGGTGCAGGCTCTCTTCGGCCAGTCGCCTGAGCTGTGGTACCAATCCCGAGGTCGAGAGAGTGATCTGGCGGGCACCCAGTTCCACCCCGTATTTAGAATTTAGGGTTTGCACCGCTGTCCTCACATTTTCATAATTGGCCAGTGGTTCGCCCATGCCCATCAAAACCACGTTGGTAATAGCTTTGCGGGCTAACTCGCGGTCTTCAGTCGTCACTGTCGTCTTTATCAAATGAATAAAATAGAGAACCTGTTCCAGTATTTCTCCCGGCCGCAGATTGCGTACGAAGCCCTGCTGACCGGTTGCGCAGAAATGGCAGGCCATCGGGCAGCCCACCTGCGTAGAAATGCACACAGTGCGTCTTTCGCGGCCTGAGTTGGTGTTTTCATAAAACATCAGAGTGGACTCGATGGTCTGCCCGTCCTCCAGTTGAAAAAGGATTTTGCGGGTTTGACCGTCGCAAGAAATCTTGTCTTCCAGAGGTTTAAGCGTGAAAAATACGGCAGCTTCCTGCAGCTTTGAGCGAAAGCCTTGAGGCAAATCGCTCATCTCATCGAAAGAAACCGCCGACTTTTTATATATCCACTGTGCCAACTGGTCTGCCCGGTAGGCTTTTTCCCCCAGAGTAACAACCAGGGCTTTAAGCTCTTCGGAGTTTAGGTCTAGAAGGTAAACTGGCTCTTTATCCATAAGCTATGCCAGAAGGGGTCTAATAAATAGCCACAGCCAGGTGATAGCGATGCCCAACAAGGCCCCGATCAAGACCTGGAAGGGTGTATGCCCTATGAATTCACGGAAGTCCTCTTCTCTCTCCACAGCAGTAGACTTTAAACTGATTTCCTTGAGCAGGCGGTTCAAGAAGGCTGAGTGCTGGCCCACTGATTGCCTCACCCCGGCGGCATCGTACATTACAATAATCGCCAGGATCACAGCAATACTAAAATAGGTCGAACCCATGCCCTCCGTCATGGCAATAGAGGTGGCCAGGGAGCACACTGTGGCCGTGTGTGCGCTGGGCATGCCGCCGCTGGCTATCATATAGTTCCAGTCCAGGCGCTTTTCCTGCACCAGAATCACCACTACTTTAATAGCCTGCGTGAGTATCCAGGTGCAAGCCGCAATGATCAGAACTTGGTTGTGAATAAAATCAGATAACATATTATTCCTTAAAAAAGATCAACTGTCTGTATTTTATCATCTTCAATTAATATTACATAAAAGGGTCCTGTTTCCTCCACTGCTCCAGGGCATAAACCACCTCTTTATCGCTTATATCGCGCCAGTTCCGGTAAAAATCGGCCAGATAAAACTCGGATTGACTGGAGACAGCGCAGGCTGCCACGCGGTTAGCTGTAGCTGATGCGCGCTTAAAACCGGTGGAAGAGGCCAGCGGAACAGCCGCCACAATCTCCCGCGGACGGCGGTGACGCACTGATTCGATTGCGACCGTCATTGTTATGCCGGAGGCCAGGCCGTCATCTACAATTATGGCAATTTTTCCGGTGAGACGCGATGGCCGGCTATCTCCCCGGTAGCTCAATATTCTCTGTTTGATGTTGGCTTTGATCTGTCCTACTTCATACTCGATTTGTTCGGGAGAAATTCCATCGCGGGCAGCCACATCCTGATTAATAATAGTAGTTCCGTCATCTGCTACCGCGCCCAGTCCCCCTGCCGGATTCATAGGTAAAGCCAGTTTACGGCAGATAATTATGTCCAGATCGGCCTTCAGAGCTTTGGCCACTTCTATAGCTAAAGGTACTCCACCGTTGGGGATAGCTAAAACGACGCAGGGTTGGTTAGCATAACACGCCAGTTCCGCTGCCAGTTTACGTCCGGCATCGGCACGGTTCTCGAAAAGAATCTTAGACTCGGTCAGTTGTTCCGTGGAAATGCTCCTGCTGTGAGGGTCGCCTTGATTATTGAGGTTAACAGACGAATTCCGTTAGGAGAACTGAAAACCACTCTACTATTTTAATACGAATGCAGATAAATTCAAAGTAGATGAAAAGGATGACCGGTTTGCGCCCAAAAATCGCCTGCAGCTGGTACGCAAGAGGCGCATACTGCTACAATTGAGAAAGGAGATCGTAAATATGACGTGTTTAAGAACCAGCGATTATGACTACCAACTGCCGCAGGAATTGATTGCTCAAACCCCCATTGAACCGCGCGATCATTCACGCCTGCTGGTGACCACCCGGCTCACCGGTTCGCTGACTCACCGTCGTTTTATAGATGTGACGGACTACCTGAAAGCAGGTGACGTCCTGGTCTTTAACAACAGCCGGGTCATCCGGGCGCGCCTGTTTGCCCTGCGCAAGGATAATGGAAAAAAGATCGAAATCCTGCTTTTAAGACGCCTTGAAACCAACCTCTGGGAGTGCTTGATCGGTTCCAGTAAAAAAGTTGAAATCGGCCTGCAGGCGGAGATGATTGGTAAAACGGATGTCATCGCTGAAGTAATTGAAATATTTGAGGCAGGTATCCGCCTGGTCCGTTTTTCCGATGAAACTGTCCTGCCTCAAATCGGATTGGTGCCCCTGCCCCCTTACATCCACGCCCCCCTGGTAGATCCCGAACGCTACCAGACTGTATATGCCCAGACAGAAGGCAGCGTGGCAGCACCCACCGCCGGACTGCATTTCACTCCGGAATTGCTGGAAAAACTAAAAATTATGGGTGTGCGTTGTGTTTTTGTCACCCTTCACGTGGGCTTAAATACCTTCCGGCCTGTTCAGGTCGATGAGATCCCCGAACACCCGATATTCCCGGAATACGGCATGATCAGTCAAGAAGTCGCTCAGGAAATCAATATCGCCAAAAAGGAAGGCCGCCGGGTCATTTGTGTAGGAACTACCTCGGTCAGGCTGGTCGAGTCTGCCGCCCATGCTTCGCCGGGTGGGACTTTACAGGAATGGAACGGCTGGGTCAAAGACTTTATCTATCCGGGTTACAGCTTCAAGGTTATGGATGCCATGATCACCAACTTCCACCTGCCAAAATCCACCTTGCTTATGCTGGTATCCGCCTTTGCAGGTAGGGAATTGGTTTTCAAGGCCTACCAGGAAGCCATAACCCAAAAATATCGCTTTTACAGTTTCGGTGATGCAATGTTAATTATCTGAGGAAAATATTTTACGGACGGCTTTTACAATAAGCATCGATTCTCATATAATAGAATGGTAATTTGCCAGAT
>CAITCX010000081.1 GCA_903890885.1 uncultured Dehalococcoidia bacterium | reverse complement strand
TCCAGGGCAGTGCCAGTGCTATCTCTGAGTTGTACCGTGACTCTGGCAGTCTGGAAAACCACGGTGGAATTGACTGCCACATTCTGGGACTTCTCCTGGCGTCCATAGGCATAATTCATGCTGAAGATGTAAACACCAGGCACCAGTTTTTTGCTCACCAGGCCACTGGCATCGGTCGTACCGAAGACTTGCCAATAGCCATAGTAATACTGGACGATCCCTCCGCTTAACGGCCTTCCAGCGCTATCCTTGAACTGAACCGTTATCGTTGGGTTATTATCAGCAACAGTAAAAGTTTGCGCATTGGAAGTTCCTCCGCCAGGTGCCGGGTTAGTTACGGTTACAGCGTAAGTTGCCGCCGCCGCCAGATCACTGGCGGGAATGGCGGCTGCCAGTTGAGTTGAACTGATAAAGGTGGTGGTTCGAATCGACCCGTTTAAACTGACCGCGGCGCCGGTAACGAAATCGCTTCCGTTTACCGTCAGGGTAAAAGCGCCGTCACCGATATTTTTGCTGGCAGGACTGAGGCTGGTAATGAAGGGTATATTGTTGCTGCCGCTGGAACTGGCATATTGCCATGAGAGCACTTTGACAGAGTTGCTGCCAATATTAACAGAAGCTAAAATGCTTTGACTCCCTGCGGCAGACTGTATGTGGTAATTGGTCAGATTGTCTCCAGAGCTGCCGCCGTTGGTCACCGTGATATAAGGATTGAGGATATTCACCTGGCCAGGCAGCGTATAGCTGGTGCTGGTGCCTTGAACTGGGATTTGCGCCCCCAGGTTGCCGTTGGTTATCTTCCATATGGCATGTTCTACGCCTGCATCCGCAGCATATTCTTCGTTTATGATTTGACCGTAATCCCGGGAGCTGATCAGGGTGGTGCCGGCATGGTATAAAAAGGGGCCAATTACTATTGCCCCCAGCGCCAGGAAAGCCAAAACGATGGGAAGTGCAAACCCGTTTTGTTTAATATGAATATTTATAATTTTGAAGCTTGCCATTTTAATCGTTTTTAAAAAAAATACCCCTTTCGTGCCTCAAGATTAATACTGGATGGTACACGCGTCTTTAAACTAACATATGCCAAACGCGGCGAAAACCATGCCAGCACCCAAATTACTCTGGAAAATGGCAATCCTGAATAATTTATTAAGTCGCTGATGACCGGTGCGCTGGCCGCGATTTGGACGCTGCCGGTGCAGTATTATTTCAGGAAGAAAAGGGGAGGATAGGCATAAGGCAAGGGATAGGGGCCCTTACAGCGGTCAGAGAAGAGTGATTAAGTAATAAGTTTAAGAAGATAAATTTGAAACAAATTACTTGCACCAGATTTCAAGAGACCACTCCCAACTGCAAAGGAGTCTCTTTGCAAGAATGAGCTATTTAGAGGCAATGAAGGCATCTTTTGCTCGATTACGGGTGCAATGAAATGAATTAAAAGCAAATATTGAAATAAATTTACATAACGATGCATTGTCCGGAACAGGACCTGCAAGAGATCAAAGGCAGTGAAGCCTTATCCTGAGATGTGATCAAGGACCAGATGCCGGCCTGGCAGAGACATCAATTACCTGAGCATTAATACTCTTATTTCCTGGTCAAGACAGCCCACAGTTCCGTAAAATCTTTTTCCAGTTTGGGTTTTTCCAGTAATCCACGAGCTATATAGTAAACTACAAACAATATGAAGTAAAAGACAAACAAGAGGATAATAAGAACTTTGATGATGGTATCGGGCAATACTGGACGAATCCCGAAGTTGAGTATTAACAAGATAAGCAGAAGAGCAATAGACCAGGCTGTAACCATATGACAGGAAACCCAGGCCTTGAAAGTTTTTGGCTCCGGCGAAGATGTGTTATTGTTTTCCCAGACATGCAACTGGCGCCAGATTACGGACACATAAATTTTTAGCATTTTTCTTTTTAGAATCAACCAGATAATAAAATAAATGCCGATAACGCCCACAAATAATTCAAGAAATGCAATGCTATAAAACTGTGTATCACCCGAAGCAAAGAGAGAGATAATCAAAAGGACACAGAAAATCAGAACAAGGGCGAAAAGACCTGTAGTAATTTTACTGCGCTGATACCAGTTCTTTTTTGTGCCAGGTACCTGGTCTGCTACATTTTTACTTTCAGCCATATCTATCCTCCTTTCGCGTATCGGAACGGTGCCTATTTTCCAATTACTTTTAGTGACCAGAACGATATTTTAGTGGATTTGCCAGAGATTAGCAATATGGAGTGGGCCAACCGAACATTTATTGGGAAGAGCCCTAACCAAGATCAGACTGCCGACAATAAATGGGCATTGTTATAACCGGAACATCTTGGTAGAGCAGGTCGGGTAAATGCTTTGGGAGAATGACAACATATTTATCCGGCAAAACAATACAATGTAGTTATGGGGCACAATGAATCTTTATCTGTAAAGGGGCACCTGAGTGACACCTTTTGAAACAATTCAAAACAAGGAGGAACCGATATGAAAACCCGATTTATGAAAGGCAGTTTATTATTACAAATTATAATGTCGGTATGTATGGTAGTATCCATGTTGTGGATGATCGCCGCACCGGCGGTAGCAGCAGATACCCCTACCCCCGTACCGCCTGCAGCAGGAGGTCCCCCTGTTCCCTCTATTACCGATGTTACACCGATTTCAGGCCCGATAACCGGGGGCACAGTGGTAACCATCAGTGGTGAG
>CAITCX010000080.1 GCA_903890885.1 uncultured Dehalococcoidia bacterium | reverse complement strand
GTAAAAAAGCCTGGAGTACAACCTGGCTGGAACTCGATAAGAACGTCAATATTGCTGTCAGGCCGGAAGTCTTCCCGCAGCACCGAACCGAAAAGCGCCAAACTCTTAACATGATAGCGTTGGCAGAAAGCCGCAAGGTCACCACGGGGTATATTTATTCCCTGTATAAACTCCTGCTTAGCTGTATTCATTACTGTGCACCTCTGAATAATATACCCGACTTCAGACACCGTGATTATAGCAGAAATAGGGCAAGACAAGAAGCAGAAGTCTGTGAGCAAAAGCATTACTAGACTTTCATCCCTGCAAAAAGCCGCGGCAACAGGGACGGATCGTGGCGGACCAGCAAATCCCAGGTGCCCAAACTGCCCCGTTTATTGACGGCGGCAATCCAGTGACGGGCGGCCTGCTGATTCTGCTTATCCTGAGCGCTTTGTTAACTCAGAAACAGGGCGTCAAAGGAAATTAATATTGATTTGTGCTTGCTTTTGATCTCACAAAATATCGAGTGCAGATTCATTTGACGCATGTGGAATGTTTAAGATCATACACTTATCGCTTTAGGGAAACTGCGAGTAATGCAATCGCGGCAATACACGTCGAATTGCCTGTCGAGTTTCAGTTGAATCTTATCAGCATACAGCACGTAGATGCCCCCTCCTGAGTTCGTAGCGGCATCAGCCAGGTTACAATTACAACCATGGCATTGAACTACCCCACCGGGGGCCCTTCTGCTGCCAAACTGACGTTTAATAGTAGTTTTCCTGGCAAATACCGGCATTTTAGTGAACTCCTATACGTAGTCTTACTGGCAAATGCAGACTTTAACGCAGCGTCCTATTTTTTTCTGGGTGTCACTTCCTAAAATATGTGTTTTGGGACACTACGTATACTGCTCCCTATTAAAACAAATATATTTAACGGAAGTCGACAAAAGAGTCAAGCGGCATTAATAAAAGCGTCCGGGTAAAAGTCTTCACCGGTCAGCAGCTATTGAATAATCACAAATTCAGACGGCTTCCGCCTTCGCAACAAGCATAGATATCCAGCAACCTCTTAGTAGACACCCGAGAACTCTGCGAACAGGCCCATTCCCTGGCGGCTTTGCCGATCCTTTGTCTTTCGTCACCATTTTGCAGCAGTCTATTGCAGGCTTGCGCAAATTCATCCTCATTCTCGCTCACTAGAATGCCGGTCTTTCCAGATGAAATGATGTCTCGCGGCCCCATAATGCCCACGGCTACTACTGCAGATCCAGCCATCATCGCCTCCACTATAACCAGTCCCTGAGTCTCTGTCTTGGAAGCAAAAACAAAAATAGCCTGCTTATAAAGGTCAATTAAGTCCCGCCGCTTAAGAAAACCGGTGAAATTAACAGATTCGCTGATACCCAGACTCATGGCATATCTTTCCAAATATTGGCGCTGAGGACCGTCTCCCGCGATAATTAATCTGGCCCCGCGTCTTAGCGAGAGAAGGCGTCTAAAAGAGCGTAAAAGAAAACCGAGGTTCTTCTCTTCCCCGAGTCTTCCTACGTAAAGCAGTAGGTCTTCGGTTGGGATGTTCAATGCCGTTCTTATGTTCCACTTAATTTCATGGGAAAACTCCTCTTCGTCTACTCCAAAAGGAAGCGCGTAGATGGAGCGAGTTATCCCGTAGCTTTCCAGCTCAAACTTCATCTGGTTAGAAGGGGCGATAACTGCATCGCAGCGGTTACAGAGCAAACGGCTAATTGATTTAACCATTCCGCGAGTAGGGCGGATGACCCTCGGCAGATAGCGCCGGTAAGCCATGTAGAGACCATGATAAGTGTGGATGTGAGGTATATTGTATCTTTTGGAAGCCCACAATCCTAAAAGTCCGATGGAGCCGGGATCTTGTGAATGGATGATATCCAGGCTGGGAATGATCCGAAGAGCATTGCGGTTGTAAGGCAAAGCCACTCTCATGCCCTTGTAGAAGATAAACTTAAAAGAGGGAAAGCCATAGATTTCTGTGGAAGAGTCGTCTCGTTCCGGATGGCTTGGACAGAACACATAAACCTCATGGCCTTCTCTCATGAGTTCACTTATCATCATCTTTAAAACGGCAACAACCCCGTTTACCTCGGGAATATAGGTGTCAGTAAAAATTCCAATTCTCATCTTTCTTATGCAGTGTATTACAGAATAAATTTGTTAGAGGCTTCTGAATGCGGCTGTCCTGCTAAGTATAACAGAAGTCCGGCAGGAAAATAAAAACATTGAGCAATTCTTACATTGCTGTTTTTTCACAAGGAAATTTAGACTAAACCTGACCTTTCTGGAAATGGATTTAATGATTAAGCTTTAATAATAACCACCCTCCAATCAAGCATTGCAGCTACGATCTGCCCGCGCAATGCCGAGAGTATTTCACGGGATATTGATAAAACAAAGAACGAAAGAATATAATCAGGTACATCCGGTAATTACAAAGAATCAGCGTTTTCAGCGCATGAGGTGAGCATGATTGCGGTCCTGATTAAACACCCGGAAAACTTAATGCGGGTTTACCGATATGAAAAACAAACTGAGGCATTTAAATGTGGCCAAATAGTTACACTTTCCTGACATCAGAATTTGGAATAATAATCGATTACAAGAAAAACTCTGAAAATCCTGCCAGGGTGTTTCAGGTGATGGCAGATTTAATAACTGCCTTTCAGCGTATTGATAAAAGACTAGCAGAGCTAATCGATGCTAATATTGAACCAGTAATATTATTGGAAGATATTCACTCCGGTTCAATTCAAGCCTGGCTACGCATAGCCCTGATATCAAATCCAGATGATTCACTATATCCTGCAAACTGGAAACCTTTAATCGGTCAATTCCTAATAAAAGGGAAGATGAGCCTGATTGATTTTATGAAAGATAGATCGACAATAAATGATAACCTCGAATTGAAACCGCTAGCGGATCAGATTATGCAACTTGCCGAAATGGTAAATCTTAAATTGTTGCCAACATATCCTCCTTTGAAGCAAAGGAAGTTATTGGAATGTTTAAAAGATATTTCAATGAGTTTATCGCCTTTGATGGAGGGTGACAGCGTTAATTATATTTCGCTTGATCACGGTGAATCTGCACTTAATATACAATTCAAGTTATCATCGGAAGATATTGAGGATTTGTTAACGAAAAAAACTAGCGTTAAGCAAGGGGAAAAGGTATTAAAAATAAAAAAGGCTGATTACCTGGGTGAATCTATGTGGGATTTCAAGCAAGGTCAAATAACAATTCAAGCAAGTATTTTTGATAAAGGATGGCTAAATGATTTCCAGGCTGGAAAAATTACAATCCTTCCTGGAGATTCACTGCGGGCTACTGTAAGTGAATATTGCAGGTTTGACCAAAATGAAAACCTTATTGGAATAAATTATCGAGTTGACAGTATTAATGAAATTATTCATGCATCTGACCAATCAGAAATGTTTAGTGATGAATAAAAAGTACATCTCGGTAAATGTAGTGTTGCGGCTCGCGCTCTGTGGCCGGTTTGATAACTTGCGCTAAGGAGAGTGACGGAATCTCTGGACAATAACACCGCCGCCTAACCCGAAAGGCTAAGCGGCGGTTTGCTATTAATCTGTCTCTTGAACTGTCAGGCTACAGCGTCACAACTCCCATTACGGCTTCGGTGGTGATTGAGCTCCACCGGCCTGACCACCTTTTC
Organism: uncultured Dehalococcoidia bacterium; assembly: GCA_903890885.1. Lineage (GTDB taxonomy): Bacteria > Chloroflexota > Dehalococcoidia > Dehalococcoidales > UBA3254 > UBA3254. The sequence goes on along the minus strand of CAITCX010000080.1, from coordinate 188 downwards.
CACCCGCAGGTGGTTGGACTGCTGGTACAGAAGTTTGGGCTGCCGGATTATCTTCGATCAACTTCCCGGGTGTCAGGTCCTTGCCAGCCAGAAGAGGATCGGAGGCAGCAAAACGCATAGCCCTGAAAGTGCCGTTGACGGTTCCCCCGGACTGGTCTGCCGGCATTTTGCCGCCCTGAGCTATAATG
>CAITCX010000079.1 GCA_903890885.1 uncultured Dehalococcoidia bacterium | reverse complement strand
TCCAAAAACCCTATTCTTTTCTGAAGCCAGCGCCGCAGTCCTGTAACAGCCTGCTGGATTGACCCCAGAGGGCAGATCCATCCGCAGAAAAAGGCCCCGGCCGCCACCACCGAGATCAGCAAAGAGACAAAGAGCACCAGATTGGAGAGATGGGTATGCTGCACAAATTTTCCGCCGTTGACTATGGAATAGTAAAGGGTCTCGAAGCCTCCCAGGGGACAGAAAGCCTCCGGCGAAGCACTGTTGGTTTCTCCAATTATTTGCTTGACAATAAATAAGACCGCAATAAAGATAACGATGCACAGTTGTGACAGGTACCTGAAGTGCTGGATGTCCCAGAATTTGCCGGCTCCCGGAGCTACCGGCTCCAGCTTTCCCTTCTTTTTTTGCATGGCTTTCATCTCCTTTTATCTCTCGGCAACTATCACCGGTTTCCCCTGTTCTGAATCTTCGGTTTGACCGTGAGTTAGTAAACATGTTAACATAGTTATGAACAAATGTCCATAATAAAAATCAGGATAATGGTATATGCCGAGACCTGTTAAATGCCGCCGGGTTAATTTTTTACCGGAAGTGAAATATTTCAAACCTGCCGGTATTCTGATGCGGGATGTAGAGGAAGTCTGTCTCTCTATAGAAGAGGTAGAAGCCATCCGTCTTAAAGACCTGGAAGGGTTGGAGCAAGAGGAAAGCGCGAAAATGATGAATATTTCGCGGCCTACTTTTCACCGGATTTTAAACTCAGGTCATCAAAAGATTGCTGAAGCCCTTTTCAGCGGCAAAGCCATCAGGATCGATGGAGGCAATTTTGAAATTCCCGCCTGCCACTTCAAATGTATCAACGGGCACGAGTGGGACATCGCCTTTAAGGCGGAACAAAACGAATTGCCGCAGGCTTGCCCGACCTGCCATGTGCCGGATATCCGGTGCGCTCATCCTTTTGAAGCTAAAGCCTGTGTCAAGCCCGGTCACCGGTGCTGCCAGTTGGGACAGAGCGTCCAGGCACCCGCCAATAGTTTAAATACTCGCAGTTAAGACTTTAAATTGTTAATATAAATTGGAGGAATAACACATCATGAAAGTTGCAGTTGTCTCAGAAAACGAAACCACCATCAGCCAGCATTTTGGCCGCGCTCCATATTACATCATTCAAACACTCGAAAATGGCAAGGTTATTAAAAATGAAAAGTTTGAGAGAGGCGCATCAGGCACCTGCGCCTGCGGACACGGCAGCGAGGCAGGGCATCAGCACGGTTCACACGGTGGTAATCCTGAATCGGACGCCAAGCATAACCGCATGGTTGATCCCATCGCTGATTGCCAGGTCTTGATCGCCGGCGGTATGGGTTACGGCGCTTACCAGGCCCTTAAAAGCCGCAATCTGCAGGTATTTATTACAGCTGAATCATCTATTCAAAAAGCGATTGAGTTATTAACCGCCGGCAAACTGGATAATCTCATGGAACGCTTGCACTAGAAATAGTAATTCCGGACTTTTATTTTTTACCTTAATAAGGAGATTTAGAAAATGACCACCAAAGAGGCAGTAATGGCCAGCTTAAATACCATAGCCGTACCGGGTATCCCGAGGAGCGTGGTAGAAATGAACCTGGTCCGCGATATTGCCATAAATGACCACAGGGTGGACGTTAAGCTGGCAGCCGCGGCCATCAATAAGGATACTCAGGACGCTCTCAAATCGCAGATTGAGCAAATGTGGGGCAGGCTGGATGGAGTAACCTCTATTGGCGTTACTTTTGAAGAAATAGGGCCGATAGAAGTCAATAATATCACCAATGTGATTGCTATCATGAGCGGCAAAGGCGGTGTCGGCAAATCGCTGGTGAGCGGGTTGACGGCCATCGCGCTGAGGAGACAGGGTTTTTCCGTCGGTATACTGGATGCAGACATCACGGGGCCCAGCATTCCAAAAATGTTCGGTCTCAATAAGATACCGGAAGGCAGCGATAATGGCTTTCTGCCTGTGATTTCCAAAACCGGCATTGAGGTCATGTCTTTAAACCTGCTGCTGCCTGATGAGAATGAAGCGGTAATCTGGCGCGGTCCCGTCATCGGCAAAGCCATCGCCCAGTTCTGGGAAGAGGTACTGTGGGGACAACTGGACTATCTGATTATTGACTTGCCGCCGGGCACCGCGGATGCACCCCTGACCGTACTGCAGCGACTGCCTGTCGCCGGGATAATTATAGTTTCTTCTCCGCAGGACCTGGCTACCATGATCGTCAAGAAAGCCGTCAGTATGGCCAAATTGATGAATAAAACTATCATCGGCGTAGTGGAAAACATGAGCTACCTGTATGTGCGTGAGATAGATAAAAAGATCGAACTATTCGGCAGCAGCAAAGGCCAAGAAATGGCCCGGGCAGCCGGCGCTCCCTTAATAGCGCAGATTCCCATCGACCCTGAATTGGCCAGGCTGTGCGATCAAGGTGATATAGAGAGCTATTCTTCCCAGGATATTGAACGGTTGGGAAAATTTATTGCCAAAACAGAATTGAACTTTCCGGAGGGTTCACTGGAATGTAAAAGCTGCGGCAATAAGTGCAGCCATTAATTAACTAAAAAGAGATTATTTAGAACCTGATGATTCCGGAAAGGGCAGAGAGAAATAAAAAGTGCTGCCCTGCCCGGACAGGCTTTCTACCCAAACCCGTCCTCCGTGGGCCTGGACCATCTGCTTAACGATGGCCAGTCCCAATCCAACCCCGCCCTCACTCCGCGAACGGGAGTTTTCTACCCGGTAGAAACGTTCAAATACATGAGGTAAATTCTCAGCCGGAATCCCTTCGCCGGTATCTACCACCGAGACTACCAGCTCTCTTCCCCCGGGAGTGCTGCCCTGTGTCCTCATTGCAATGGTAATTTGTCCGGCCTCAGGTGTATGCCGGATGGCATTGGATAAAAGATTCCCCATGACCTGTTCAATACGTTTGGCATCGATATCAATCGGCGCTATTGCGGATTGATTTTCCAGCTTAAGACGGACATTTTTCTGGCGGGCGTTCACCTCAAATTGAGCGATTTTTCTCTGTATTAAATCCAGCATGTCTGTAGATAGGCGTTCCAGTTTAAGTTGCCCGGATTCTGCCAGGGAAAGGTCACGCAGATCATTGACCAGGTGAGTCAGGAGAAGGGTTTGTTCACGTATTGAATCAAGATGTTTTCTGTCCGGCTGAAAAACCCCATCGGCAATTCCGTCTACAGTCCCCTGAATAATGGTGAGCGGCGTCCGCAGTTCATGGGCTACGTCTGAGACCAGCCTCCGGCGGGATTGTTCACTATCATCCAGCTTTTGGGCCATATCATTAAAGGATTCGGCCAGTTTACCCATTTCATCATTGGCATGGATCTTTACTCTGTAACCCAGATCACCGCTGGAGATGTGCGCGGCCCCGGTGGCCAGAGACCGGATAGGCCGGGTTATCTGGCGGGTAATAAAGAAACCCAGTAAGAGGGCTATGGCCACTGCGATGATGGCGGCAATCCAGAGATAGTTGTTGATGCGGCTTAAAAAGGCCCCTTCCGCGGGTTGAACGATATCTGCGGCAGCAGTGATTGGCAAGCTGGAACCGCTCATCATACCTCGGCCCCCCATATAACCTCTGCCGCTTCCCATCATGCCTGAAAGATCCAGATAGAGAGTCCCCACCGTTTGTCCGCCAGCCTGAATCAGATTGCCTTCGCTTATGCCCAGACTAACGGCCGTCTTGCCTACGGCTTGATTGGCGGTATCTCCAACAATTTTCCCGCTGTTATCCGCCAGCACAAGGCGGTCGCCGGTAGTTCTCAAAGAGGCCAGCAGTATTTCCTGCACGCCGCTCCAACTCTGGACCTGGGCATAATACTGCTCCAGGTTATTCACCACTCGCTGATTGTATGCCGCGCTGCCGGTCTGGATGTATTGTTGAAACTGGCTGGTGGTGTTCTGATTGGTCAGGAAGGCCATTATTCCCACTGAAACCAGTACCACCAGCAGCAAAGCCCCTCCCAATTTCCAGCGTAAACTGAACAAATTATCTTTCCTCCAGCTTATAACCCACGCCGTGGACCGTAATTATATAGCGAGGATGTTCCGGATCGATTTCAATCTTCTTTCTTAGATTTTTAATATGGCTGTCAATGGTTCTTTCATAACCTTCATAAGCATCGCCCTGCACTTTGTCCAGAAGCTGCATGCGGCTGAAGACCCGTCCCGGATTCTCAGCCATCACCCTCAAAATATCAAATTCATTGTGCGTGAGGTCAACCGCGATTTCCTGGCGCCTGACCAACCGTTTATCGACATCAATATATAAATCCGCAATCTGTATAATATTCTTTTGAGCGGTTTTTGATTCCGCCCGCCGTAATATGGCTCTTACTCTGGAGACTAATTCTTTAGTATCAAAGGGCTTGGTAACGTAATCATCGGCTCCCATTTCCAGACCTATAATTTTATCGGTGACCTCATCCCTGGCGGTCAGCATGATAATGGGGACCTCTGATTCTTTGCGTATCATCCGGCAGACCTCCCAGCCGGAGATTTCCGGGAGCATCAGGTCGAGAATAACCAGATCCGGGTGCTGCTTAAGCGCCAGGGCCAGTGCGGTTTTACCATCAAAAGCGGCAATAACCTGGTAGCCGTCTCTTTCCAGATAGGCTTGTATTATCTCAACTATCTTTTTTTCGTCATCTACGACCAGTATCTTTTTCATAATTACTAATTACACTGTAATCTATAATAGTCAATCTTACTATGCGAGCAAGATTTGTCAATAGCGTGTGTGTTATTTACAGCTAAAGGGGGGCAGTTGATATCTGCCCCCCTTAAGTGCTTCAACCAGCTCTAAACTATTTAGAAGTTCTACCGAATCTCATCATCCCGCCCGTGGCGGTGCCGGTGCCGCATGTGCCGGTGCAGTTTGCCTGATTGCCGTTGCCCTGTCTCATCATACCCTTCTGCCCGTTGCCATTGGCTCCAGCCCATTCAGGAGGTACCACCGTAGTCCGGTTTACTGCCAGTTTAACTCTTTCTTGCATTTGTTCCAGGCACTGGTCTAACTGAGCCTGGGTAATGGTTCCAGCCTTTAGCAGTTTCTGGGTATCGGCTTGCCTGTCAGCTACTATGGCGCTGATAAGAGCGGCTTCGCTGATATTTTTAGTGGCTGCGATCTGGACCAGGCTCTTCCCGGCCTTTCTCTGCTCTTTAATTTGGGCCTGGGTCATGCCCAACAGGACTGCCGCTGCCTCATCTGGACCAGCTCCCAATCCCATTCCCACTCCGCAATTAATGCCTGCCGCTGCACCCGTTGCATTGTCCCGTCCGCTTAACGGTCCCGCGGCGAAGATTGTTCCGGCCACCGCTACGATCAACAGACCGGCAATGACCACTGCCAATGTAAATTTCCCAAATACTTTTTTCATCTTGTTTTCCTCCTTTATTTATCTGATATCTCAATGATAAGGCAGCAATGTGGAGAAATTATGGAGAAATATTGGGAAATCTGTGTGATATTAAGCATCTGCATGAGTATACCATCAAGCGTAAAAAGCGGTCTTATTGCGAGGGTTCTCTCAGACTAAGCCCAGCGGCGCAAAATTTATTCGGTTGAAGAGTCAAGGCGACAGGATGTATAATCAGTGCCATGGAGAAAAGCATGAAAATACAGAATCGCATTGCGGTATATGCCGGCACCTTTGATCCAGTTACCATTGGCCACCTGTGGATGATTAAAAATGGGGCCAGCGTCTTCGATAAACTCATCGTAGCTGTGGGCACCAATCCGGACAAAAAGTGTTATTTCTCTCTTGAAGATCGAATTGCTATGCTTCAGGAAACTATAACCGGATATGATAACGTGACTGTTGGCCAATACACTAACCAGTTTCTCATTAAGTATGCTGAGAGCATAGGTGCCAGATTCGTTTTGAGAGGAATAAGAAGCGCCGCTGATTACGAGTATGAGAAGTCTGTGAGTTATGTCAACAGTCATTTAAGCTCAGAAATAGTGACTGTCTTTTTCTTGCCGCCCCGGGAAATGGTCGAAATCAGTTCCAGCGTAGTACGGGGACTTATCGGGCCGGAAGGGTGGGAAACAGTTGTCAGCAAATATGTTCCAGCCTGTGTTTTGGAGCGGTTGAAACTGGCACATGGAGCAGAGGTCAAGACGAACCTTTAAATTTCGCTGAAAATTTTCTAAGGAGATAATAATAAATGAAACTTCAAAATAAAGTAGCTGTAGTCACCGGGGCAGGCTCTGGCATGGGTAGAGCCATCACATCGCTCTTCGCCCGGGAAGGTGCCAAAGTCATCGCAGCCGATATG
>CAITCX010000078.1 GCA_903890885.1 uncultured Dehalococcoidia bacterium | reverse complement strand
GAATCAACCGAGAAACAGATAGAGCTTATTAGAGATGCCATCAAGCGTAAACAGAAGATATTCGTATCTGCCCACAGCCGAGGAACAATTAAAACCGACAACGCAGTGCGCACAGTTCTGGCTGAAATAGCGTCAGAAAAGGAAAAGGCACTCATTAAAGATCCGATAATCAGAATGAAGGCCAGAAGCCGTATCCAGGCAGGATTGTTTCCTGATTTTGAAGGTATGACGGAGAAGGTAATGGGATTACTGGCCGGAGAAGCTGCCGGAAAGGCGGCTTTAGATGAATTCAACCAATATATTTCACTAAGTTACGCCGGAAATGCTATAAGCTACCCCAAAGAAGGCACGGAAATGCACCTTTTCATCCCAAGCTACGGCGATTATATAACGGCTTTTACAGGCACCATGGTACTGACACCTGAAAGTGCGGTAAAACATGAGGTTTCAGGTGAAATTGGACACGAATTTATAAGCACATATTCAGAAGCTGTAGGGAAATGGATTGGCGGACAGCTAAAATAATGATGAAAGAGTTTTAGCTTTTTTCTGGATGAGGTCTCCGGACCCTGAAACCAGGAGCTTTCCAGACGTTTTGATGTAATTATAATTAAAGGAAGAAAAAGGAGATGATATGCCGTTTCCAGCAGCCCGAGTAGGAGATGTGACCGTGACAGGAGATGCGATTACCGGCCCAGGTGCGCCTACCGTTCTGATTGGAGGCCAGCCGGCATCTTTGATGGGCGATTCGGTCTCCGGGGCTGCCTGCACCGGAGCTATCATAGTAGGAAGCCCTACAGTATTGATTTGCAGCAGGCCAGCTGCGAGACTGACAAGTGCTGTAAGTGGAGCGAATCCGATTACAGGCATACCGGTTGCTACGACTGTAGGCATAGGCTGCCCAACTGTTTTGATCCCATGATATTACATTGAAATTCTCCGAATAACCATAGACAGAATTATGAAGCATTACGTATACCTGGTAATCATATTCATTCTTACTGCAGCACTCCTTTTTTCTGGCGGGTGCAGCTCACATGTGCCTGCGAGATACCCTACTATAGAGTTGCCTTTAAACAAAGGAATGAATACATCAATGGTCCTCGATGATATCGTGGAGGTGCCGGCTTCTAAACTCTGGCACAAAACGATTGAGATACCCTCAACTCTGGAAGGAGTCAAGCTGGCAGGCTGGTGTGTGGCTTCGGGCGGTGCAAGGAATGACATCAAGGTGCTGGTGCTGAATGATGTTGATTTTTACAACTGGAAGAACTTTGGCAAAGTAAAAGGGCTTTATCAATCGGATAAAATATCCGTGGCTGAAATGTCAGCAGAAATTACAGCTCCCGGCAGATACCACCTCGTAATTACCAACTGGTTTTCTGAATTTTCTACCAAAGAGGTGATCGCGAAAGTTTATCTATACTGGTCAGTCAAACCGGTGACTTATACAATCAAGGCGAATGACCCGGCTTTGAATAGTGAAGATTTTAAGATTCCAAGCAGCTCAGATGTAACATTCGAATTCGCAGACAAGGTAGATACCAACAATTTCCGGGTTAGCAAAGACGGTAAAGAAACGCCTGTTTCTGCCAATATCAGTGGTACGAAAGTCGAGTTTAGCGCTCCATCAGTGGGTGTTTACGAATTCACTTGTGGCGACAGCGCCAATATGGTAAAAGCCAGTTTTAGTATTATTCCCGCACAACCGATGATTGGTCAGGGGTTGACTGTTTCTTCAACTATGGCCAATTCACCACCAAGTCTGAATAAAATCGGGAACAGAGAATACGATCATAGACTTTCATTTGATTCCTTCGTCATCGGAGCAACTGATCCGGACGATGATTTGTTGACCTATTATGCCTTTAACCTGCCTGCTGCATCTGCCGGTTACGATGAAAATGGCCAAAGGATCTGGCAACCCGCAGCTGAATTGGATAAAAATAGCGGAGCTTTTAGCTGGAATAAAGCAGCCAGTAATCTTCCAACGGGTACATACTTCGTTAGAATCGAGGTAACTGACGGGATTCTTAGCGATTATGAAGATATTTCTATTGATATAAAATAAATACTGGCCGGAATACCAGGCAGTACAATATCTATTTAAGAGCATTAATTTATGAAACAAAAGACATTTAGCCTGGCTGCATGGGAAATAGAGGAGCGATAGATGAAGCGCATCTTCATTCTGTTTAGTCTGGGATTCCTTTTAGCAGCAGCGTTTTTTACCGGTTGCGGAAAACCCCAAATAAGAGTGAGCTCATGGCCTGACTCAGAGGGCACTTTGATCGCCCAGATGATGGTCATCATGCTCAACGAAAATGGATTCAACGCGATCGATATGTTGTCTGCGAATACTACTCAAGGTGTGCATAATGCATTACAAGAGGGGAGTATTGATATTTACCCTGAATATACACCTTTTTACGTAGAAGAGGACATTGGAAATCCAAATAGTAAGATTGTGTGGTTAAAACCGGCGCCTGCTAATAGTAAGTGGGCTATTGTGGTATCCAAAAATCTATCTGAATCAGCGAATATCAAGAATCTGTCTGATTTTACCGCTTATGTAAACTCAAATAAAGGAAGAATCAAGCTTATTTGTTCATCGGATTTTATCACAGATAAGTACGCTTTGCCCTTATTTGAACAGGCTTACGGTTTCACCCTAAGCTCAGACCAGTTAGTGATTGTTCCCAGTAATAATCATGTATATATGGGCCAGCAGGTAGCCAGCGCTGACAATGAAATTAATGCTACTATGGCCTATACAACTGACGGTTACCTTGACGCTTACGATTTAGTTTTGCTGCAAGATGATAAAAGTTCACAGCCGGATTTCCATCCTGCACCCCTGGTCAGAAAAGAGGTTTATGACAAGTACGGTGTCCAGCTTAACCGGATATTGACACCGCTTTTTTATTCACTGAATGACCAGGTTCTGCGTAATTTAAACGCTCAAATCGGGTTGACAGGCAAACAGGCAACCGTAGAAGTGGCCCGCAAATTTCTCGTTGAAAATGGGTATTTTAGATATAGCGAGCGCCAGACGGTTCAAAAAGCCATGGATGAGATGATGAAAACCAAAGGACTGAAAAGCGTAACCCCCCACCCCGGGGCAACTTCCGATATGTCTGCGTTTCCCAGTACGCAGGAGGCGTTATTTTCGCAAAACCAGAACTGGCCATACATGACGTGGCGCACAACCAGAGGTACTTATTCTTGTGACAGTAGTGGAATGGTTACCCAGGAGTCAACGGGTTGGTAATAGCTATGAAACCTTAAGATGAAAGGCATCATGAAAACGATTGTTTAATGATTAGTAAAACCATCCCTTAATATGACGGATAGTCCCTTCCAGCCAGGTTTGAGGGTCTCTTACCAGTGAACTCCATCCTCCACCCAATCTGATGAAATAGTAGAGCAACCCGGCGACGACGCCTACCAGAAGTACATATCTCAATGTCCGGGTAATCAGTCGCCAGGAACTGAGCAAAGGTTTATGGTCAACCTGGCAACGAGCCGACTGCGTTTGTCCTGCATCTGTGCTGGCGGTAACAGTTATTTCATAGCGCTTGATGTCGCCGATTAAAGAATTGCGTCGTGTTCTGACAACGACCGGGAATTCAATATTCTGCCAGGGGGGTACGATCAGATTATCTTTCTTGAATTTGAAATACAATCCGTTATCGGCATCGGCGATATCCAGGAATAAAACGGCATTGCTGACATCTTTATTGGTTATCTTGACCTGAAAAGTACAGTTTCGGCGGAAAAGAATACGGAAAGGTTTAACGGTTATAGCGTATTCAAGCGCAGGCAGGATATCGAGTTGGGCGGTTACACTGGCATAATCACCGATCAGACTCTGCGACCGTAATACGACAGCGAAAGAGTAACTGCCTGACCGCACACCGGGTGTCCTGGGAGGATGGAATTTGACCCGGACCTGTTCCCTGGTGTGAGGCATCAACGCTACAGAGGGCACTAAAAAGTTGT
>CAITCX010000077.1 GCA_903890885.1 uncultured Dehalococcoidia bacterium | reverse complement strand
GACAGGTACCTGAAGTGCTGGATGTCCCAGAATTTGCCGGCTCCCGGAGCTACCGGCTCCAGCTTTCCCTTCTTTTTTTGCATGCCTTTCATCTCCTTTTATCTCTCGGCCATTAATGCCGGTTTTTTATTATTCATATTTTATTTTGGCTCCTGTTTATGTACCAGGTTTTTTGCTGCTTTCTTTATAGCAAATTCTGAAAGTTCTTCGAGGGTGCCCCATCGAAGTGCCTGCGTTGGGCATGTGGCCGCACACATAGGTATCTTTCCGTTTTCGATTCTGTCCAGGCACATATCGCATTTCTGCATCAATCCGTCCTCACCAAATTGTGGAGCAGAGAAAGGACAGGCCTCGAGACAAACGCGGCAACCGCTGCATTTGTCTTTTACGACAATCACAATGCCGTCCTGACGCTTCAATATAGCTTTGGTAGGACAAACTGCTATGCAGGGGGCTTGAACGCAGTGCTGGCAGGCAATTGAAAAGAAACGCCTTGTTACGTTGGGAAAAACTCCAGTAATAACTTCCTCGACTCGCCTCAACTTGATTGTACCGGCTTTAATGCCCTTCCATTGCTTACAGGCCACCTCACAGGATTTGCATTGAATGCATCGAGCTGAGTCGAAATAAAACCCATATTGTTGCTTCACAGCCATTCCCCTTCCAGCTTGTTTATCTTAACCAGTGTCTGTTTGGCCATCTGAGAAAAGAATGGGTCGAATAGTTTTTCATTCGCGTTATACAGGTTATTAACCTCGCTGCCGCCGTCGAAAACCCTGTAACCGTCCAATCCCAGTGGATCACAGCTTTGCCACCAGCCGCGCTTGGTCATCAAGACCTCAGGAGAAATGCCCTCAAAATACTCCGCTTTGAATTTGCTCCAGCCGTGAGGTGATTCCACCTTGACCCAATCTCCATCCTCGATTCCGTATTTATGGGCGGTAGCTGGATTGATTTTAAGCCATGGAAAAGGCTGCTGTTCCCGCAAATATGGAACGTCGTGCAGAAAACTGTGTTGACAGAATCGGTATGCATGTACGTCGCTGAGAATCAGCGGATATTCTTTAGCCAATTCAGGAGTTTCCGCTATCCCTTCCGGTGGCCCCTGGTAGACAGGCAAATAGTTCAACTTGCCAGAACTATCGCAGTTATCTTTGCCGCCAAGGTATTCGTTATAGCATTGTACTTTGCCGTACGGTAAATCTTTAAATAACCTGGCATATTTGCGGTATTGTGGCTGCGGAATCGGCTCGGTCCTTTTGACAAATATACCGCGCGGACTGGCCCGCAGTTCTTCCAACGTAATACCGGAAGCAGCCAGTTGCTCTCGAAGACAGGCTTCCATGCTTCCGTTCCAAAAATATTCACCATAACCCATCTTGACAGCCAGATCAAGATAAATCTGCCAGTCTGAACGCGCTTCTCCGGGCGGATCAGAGATTTTATTATATATTCCTATCCAGGTGCCTTCTTTGACATTTTTAATGCCTATTTGGTCACTGTGTTCGTAGTTGTTGCAGGCAGGCAAAATTATATCCGCATAATCTAAATGAGAGGCCCGGTAAACGTCTGCCGCAAACATGAAATCCACCTTCTTTAGTGCTTCAGCAACCTTTTTGGGATTGCGCGTGGCTGAGAGGGGATTAGAACAGGATGCATTTAGAACGCGCAGTGGATAAGGTTTGGAGGTCAAAACGCTCATTAATCCCTTGTAATACGCGGAAGTAGGTTCAGGCGTAGGTCCAGGCCCCTTATCCGCCATCAACATTTTTTGATGCCATTTAGGTGATTCAGGCGCTACCAGCTTATCTACTAAATCATGAGGGGCCTTTTCACTCATAGTAGTTATACGATTAATTTTTATAACAGGTGGGCCTGCCAGTGGAGATCCGCCGAATTGACCGCCGGGTACGT
>CAITCX010000076.1 GCA_903890885.1 uncultured Dehalococcoidia bacterium | reverse complement strand
ATGATCGCCATGGGGCTTTCCTGCAATCCCAAATTGCTGATTGCCGATGAGCCTACCACGGCGCTGGACGTCACCACCCAGGCCCAGTTATTGGAATTAATGAAAGACGTGGTTGGAAAATTTGGAGCTTCCCTGGTCATCGTTACTCACAATCTTGGAGTCGTGGCGCGCTATGTCGATCGTATCAATGTCATGTATGCCGGCCGCATAGTTGAACAGGGTACCTGCAAAGAAATCTTTGCTCACCCCCATCACCCCTACACTATCGGCCTTTTAAAATCAGTGCCCAGGCTGGATGAATTGCAGGGCCGAAAACTGATACCCATTCCAGGTATGCCGCCAGATCTTATTGGCATGCAGAATACCTGTGCTTTTCTTCCCAGGTGCAGCTATTGCACTGAACAATGCCGCCAACAACCCTGGCCCAAATTAGTTCAGATCAAAGGCGAGCATTATGTTTCCTGTTATGCCAATATGCAAACCGATGATGTTATTGTAACCTCTTCTCTGCTGGCTGAACAAAGCAGGGCCATATCTGAAGTGCACGAAAACACCGTATTGGATGTTAAGAACCTCAAAATGTACTTCCCTGTCACCAGGGGACTCCTGCGCCGGCATGTTGCGGATGTTAAGGCTGTTGATGATGTCTCATTCAAGGTGAGAGCCGGGGAAACCTTGGGACTGGTGGGGGAAAGCGGCTGCGGGAAGACCACGGTGGGACGTTGCGTCATGCGCTTGTACAAACCTACATCAGGCCAGGTAACCTTAAACGGGCAGGATGTCAGTGGAAAATTAAACCATGCCGCTAAAAAGGCCCTGACCAAGATATCGCTTACATTCCAGGATCCTTATGGTTCACTGGATCCTCGCCAGACCGCGGGTGATATCGTGGGAGAACCCTTGATTATTCACCATCTGACCAATGGGAAAAAAGAGTACAACGAAAGGATAGATTTATTATTCAGCATGGTAGGGCTTAATCCTGAAATGAAGGTCAGGGTGCCGCATGAATTCAGCGGCGGGCAGCGCCAGCGTATAGGTATCGCACGCGCCCTGGCCATGGAACCCTCGCTGATTGTTTGTGACGAGCCTATTTCAGCGCTGGACGTTTCCATCCAGGCCCAGATAATCAACCTGCTGGAAGAGCTTCAAACCAGTTTGAAAGGGCTAAGTTATTTGTTTATCGCGCATGATTTGTCCGTGGTGCGCCATATCAGCCACCGGGTGGCAGTTATGTATCTTGGTCACATTGTCGAAATAACCACTTCAAATGAGCTATATCGGAATCCTTTACATCCTTACACTCAGGCCTTGCTTTCAGCCATTCCCATTCCCGATCCTTTTGTAGAAGAAAAACGCAAGCGCATCATACTCAAGGGAGAGGTGCCCAGTCCCCTGAATCCCCCGGCAGGCTGCACTTTCCATCCCAGGTGTCAGTTGGCTACGCCGGAATGCAGCCAGGCGGTACCCGTTCTGCGTGACCTGGGCAATGATCACCAGGTATCCTGTTTCAAAATTTAATTCTAAATTGACTATAATATATTGAGGAAAATGTTTTTGGAAGAGTGACATAATGAAAATCGATGCGTATGCCCACATTCTGCCCTCGAATTATTTGTCTGAATTCAGGAAAAGGGCTCCGGTTCCAACCGAGTTCAGAGAGGCTAATAACCTGGCAGTTAGTGACATAAACGTGCGATTGCGCCTTATGGACAGGTACCCGGATGTCATGCAGATAATCACCATGTCTCTTCCTCCCCTGGAGTCTATCGTATCGCCCGGAGACGCCGCTGAGCTGGCGATAATAGGCAACAATGACCTGGCTGGGTTGGTAGACCACTACCCTGACAAATTTGCAGGTGCTGTCGCAACCCTGCCCATGAACAACATCGAAGCCGCTCTAGAAGAGGCGGACCGTGCCATCAACCGGCTCCAGATGAAAGGGGTGCAGATCTGCGCCAATCATAACGCTGAACCGCTGAATTCACCAAATTATCGCCGGTTATACGAAAAGATGGCTCATTACAACTTGCCTATCTGGATTCACCCCTACTCAATACATGGCAAGTACGAACCCCTTTTCGGCTGGCCGTTCGAAACAGCCTCCGCTATGAAGTCCATAGTGGAAGCGGGAATTTTTAATGATTTCCCCGACCTGAAATTCATCACTCACCATAGTGGGGGCATGGTGCCATTCCTGGAGTCGCGTGTGAAATGGATGATGCCGATGGAAATGAGAGATCGGCAAAGGCTAAAGGACCCCTTAGCGCATTTTAAGAAGTTTTACACCGATACAGCCCTGTACGGAAGTACGCCTGGATTGATGTGTGCTTATCATTTCTTCGGGCCGGAGCACCTGCTCTTTGGAACGGATGCCCCATTGGGGCCAGGCTACGGAGTTACTATGGAAACTATAGATTCAATTTACCGTATGAACATAGCAGACGAGGACAAGCAGCGCATACTTCGAGGCAATGTGACCAACCTGCTGCAGCTTCCTCTATAGTTCCACCCAATCTTATACCCTTTCTTAAGGGATTCTGTTAAACCATATCATCGAAAGGCACATTGAGAACAGAAGAAAGAGGCCAGCCGCCCCCGCGAAAAAAGCCGTGATTTCGGTTTTCTGAGTATCGAATACCAGCTTTGTACCCAGGTTATCGTATATTTTATTCAGATCGGTTTCCGTGCCTGCCTTAGAATAGGTTCCCCCCGTGCGTTCTGCAATAGTGGTGAGAGCTTCTTCATCCAGCTTGACCCGCATTGACCTGCCGTCAACCTGGACCACTGTACCTTCCACACTACCCAGGCCTACAGTATAGACCTTTACCCCGCGATCGACCGCCTGTTGAACGACCTTCAACGGATCCTCGCCGGTGTTGCTCTCACCATCGCTGAGTAACACAATAGCAGCCGCGTTATAACTGCCGGCAGGAACAGGTGTGTTAACAGGCTGGGTAGTACCCAGCTCAGGTTGTCCAGGCTGGCCGGCGGCGGCAACAGGGCCTGTCGTGTCAAATATGGCACCCAGAGAAGCTTCTATAGCGCTGCCTATGGCCGTGCTTTGCAGCGGCTGCAGCCGTTCAATGGCTGCGATGGTGGCTTCCCTGTCTATAGTAGGAGGCTGGGTCATAAAAGCGCTGCCTGAAAAGGAGACTACTCCGATTCTGACCTTCTTGGCCTCATTATTAATAAACAGACGGGCAGCGGCCTTGGCTGCCTCGAGGCGACTGGGATTCATATCATCAGCACCCATGCTTCCTGAAACATCTATGGCAAGAATTACGGTGCCTTGTTGTGAAGGCAGGGTGAGGCTGGCTGCCGGGCGAGCTATGCTTACCAGTAATATTGTCAGACCGGCTATAAAGATAATCGGAGGGATGTGACGGCGGATTTGCGGGCCTTTTCCCATGGCATCTTTAATCAGGGACAGACTGGCGTATCGCAAGGCATATTTCTGCCGCCGTCTCTGCATAAGCACATAGGCCGCAATAATCACCGGAATCAATATCAACAACCATAACATATCCTGCCAAATAAAACTCATAGTCTACTCCTTAATCCACACCCAACAGCGGTTGTTGTATTTCATTACACCGGCGATTTTCCAAAGCGTTTATTTCCTGGCTGTTTGCCTGTCTAAGGCAGAAGGTGTTCTTTTCCTCAATTTTCTAGCCGAGGCGAATTTTATTATTTCCTGTACCATATCGCCTTCCGTAGAAAGTGCCAACTTATCTATCCCAGCCCGGCTGAATGTTTCATTTAAATTATTCTCTCTGCGGTATGCCATATCGTGAAAGCGCTGACGGAAGCTTCTATCATGGGTATCCAGATAAAGCTGTTCTCCACTTTCAGCATCTTCCATGAAAATGTATCCAATATCGGGTAGATCCGACTCTCTTGGATCATAAAGCCGGATAGCCACCACTTCATGCCTTTGAGCCAGCATCTTTAAAGGTTTTTCCCAACCGGGTGTGCTGATAAAATCAGATACTATAAATACCAGTGAACGTCGTGAAATGACACGCAAACTGGTTTGAAACAACGCGGTTAGATCAGTAGGAGGAGCGCGTTTCAAACGCGGCCGGTTGGATAGGTCGTCGATAATGCGCAGAACTTGCAGCCTGCCGCTTGCCGCCGGGATAACCCTTTCCACCTTACCGCTGAAGTCAATAGTCCCCACACGATTGCTGTGCTTCGTCAGCAGACGCGCTAATACGGTCACAAAATCGATTAACAGATTACGTTTGAGCATCTGCACCGTGCCAAAGTCCATAGACGGGCTGAGGTCAAGAAGAAACCAGGCGTTCACTTCTCTATCTTCCAGGAATTCCCTGATATAAGGGGTTCCCAAGCGAGCAGTGGTATTCCAGTCAATGTACCTGATATCATCGCCAGGCTGATACTCTCTCAATCCGGACAGGTCCAGACCAAAACCGCGAAACAAAGTACGGTAATCCCCCTGCAGGAGACCATCCAGCCGGCGGATTACCGTCCAATCAAGACGCTGTAATATCGTTTCAGGATTTCGTTTCGATTTTAACATATTCATGTAAGGGTTGAGCGGGCACAGGGATAATCTCAAGAATCCTCTGGATTATCATATCGCTGGTAACAGAGTCAGATAAGGCTTCATACGACAGGACTAAACGGTGCCGCATAACGTCTGTCGACATATCTATTACATCCTGTGGTATGACATAATTCCGTCCGCGGATATAGGCCAAAGCGCGGGCAGTGATAATCAGGTTAATAGACGCGCGTGGGCTGGCGCCGTAAGTGATGTACTTGGCAATTTCCGGGATATTGAATTTATCAGGCTCGCGTGTGGCTGTAGCCAGGCGTACCGCATACTGTATAAGCGACGGGTCAACATATACTGACCTTATTTCCTGCCTCAGGTCCAGTAATTGAGAGGTGGATATCACCGGTTCTACCCTGGTTGACAGGCCGGTGACCCTTTCAACTATTACAAATTCTTCATTTTCAGTTGGGTAGCTAACCAACACCTTCATCATGAACCTGTCTACCTGCGCTTCAGGCAGGGCATAGGTTCCCTCTGTTTCTATGGGGTTTTGCGTGGCCATCACTAAGAATGGCTCCTTTACCTCATAGGTGTCACCACCGATGGTTACCTGGCGCTCCTGCATTACTTCGAGAAGGGCACTCTGAACTTTAGCCGGAGCACGGTTTATCTCATCTGCCAACAACAGGTTGGTAAATACCGGGCCCAGTGAAGTACTGAATTCGCCGGTCTTCTGGTTATAAATACGCGTGCCTACCAGGTCGGCAGGAACCAGGTCGGGTGTGAACTGTATACGTTTAAATGAACCTTGAATAGTCTCTGCCAGGGTTTTTATGGTCAGAGTTTTAGCCAGGCCTGGCACACCTTCGACCAGCAAATGGCCCTGGGATAATAAAGCTATGAGCACTCGCTCCAGCAAGTGGTCCTGCCCTACGATGACCTTCTTAATCTCATAAAGCAACTGTTCCATAATAGGAGACCCAGTTACGGTCTTTTCGGTTTCTGCGTTCATTTGTCCTCCTTTTGAAAGTCAACTATCTTCGGCATTTTAGTTTGCCTTAAACCGGTGGTGGACCTCCTCTATTCGCCGCATTCTCTATCGTCGTCGCAAAGCCTATTCCGATGAATACCCTTTGGTCAGTGGGATTAAGAATCGCCGTGACAATACCCACCACTTCTCCAGCCCGGTTCATCAGTGGGCCCCCGGAATTGCCGGGATTAACGGCTGCATCGAACTGTATAAGGTTGCTCAGAAGCATACCTGCTTCAGGCGATTGAAAACTGCGTTTCAGGCCTGATACAACCCCGGCAGTGAGTGACTTTTCGATGCCGAAAGGGCTGCCGACCGCATACACTTCATCTCCGGTTTTCAAACTCCGGGATCCCGCCAGGACGGCTGGAACCAGATCAGCCGGGACCACATCCGGGCGTAACAAAGCTATATCATTGCTCCATTGCCTATCTTTTATAGTAGCCGTAGTCTCAAAACCGTCTGCAAAGATCACCTTTATGGCTGATGACTTATTGACAACATGCAAACAGGTCATTATGGTGCCATCCTCACTGACCACAAACCCGCTGCCTACCCCTGTTTCATCTTTCCCATCTTTTTGGGTAAATTGCACTTCTATACTCACCAGGGAAGGTTCAATTTTCTGATAGGCTTGTGAAGAAAGCGAGGGGGCCAGCGGGCGCTTTTCCAGGGTACGTCCGACAGCCTTATCGATATCAGACTGGGTAAGGTGTTGAGTTGGCGACTGTACAGCATCGTAAATCAAGAAGGCTATGAATAAGATAATTATGACAACCCCTAAATAAAGGAATTTCCTGAAACGCAATAAGGAACGCTTTAACTTCCGACTAATACCTTCTGGCTCTGAAACCAGATGAGGCATCTCCGGAGAAGGCGAAGCCCGTTGAGGGGGAAAGGGTTTTCTTTGGTTCATTTCACATCCACTGAATAATTAAAACAGATTTAGCATAACAGACAATTGTTAATATTTCATTAATATTTTGCCTAAAATTATATATTAATCTACTACCTATATATTTTAATTTTAACATAGATTTCAACTTGCTAATAGTTAATTTGATATATTGACCTCTAAAGCTTTTAAGAGTTAAACTTAAGCTCTATTGAATAATTAAGATTAAGGAGATAGTTGTATGGCAAAATTACCAGAGCTCCCGTTGAAAATAATAGGCACGGTAAAAAATGAGATGAAAGAACCAGGAGGAAGACAGGGTATACAGCAAATAGTTTCCGAAGTTGTCCTTGACGAAAGTTTATCCGGTAGTCTTGACAGCATCACTGAATACACTGATTTAACTATCCTCTATTGGGCGCATATTGACCGCCATCCAGGTGAAAAACCCAATAAAATCCATCCCCATAATCAGGAGAGCAATCCGGCAGTCGGTATTTTTGCAACCCGTTCTTCAGACCGCCCTAACCGGATTTTGATGTGTTCGGCCAAAATACTGGAAGCTAAAGGCCATATTTTAAAAGTAGCCGGGTTGGATGCCATTGACGGTTCGCCAGTAATAGATATCAAACCATATAATGCGAGACATGATTCCAGGCCTGACGCGAAAATGCCTCCCTGGTCTTAAATTCAGTCTAATTTTGCCTGATAACGGTTCATTGATTATCTCTGGAAGGGCTAACAAGGAAACATTATTCTATCATATACAGTCGGCCGCTTGGCGTACCCATATAGATTCTCCCGTCAGCGATAACCGGGGTAGAAGTCAATTTCTCGCCGATATTGACATCCCATCTCTTTTCGCCCGTCGAAACATCCAGAGCATAAACATAACCATCAGTGGATCCGGTATAAGCTATTCCGTTAGCCAGAGATGGAGATGTCAATTGCGCTCCCGGGATTTGAAAATTCCAGATTGGTTTTTGCTGGCTGCTGTCAATAGCGATCAGCTTATCTCCAGTGTTTATGATAAGTTTATTGTCCGTTAGAACTGGAGAACCTTTCATTGGGTCTTTGAAAGGCAGCATCCATAGAAAACCTGAAGCTCCTGGAGGTTTGGGTGCCCAGCCGTAAATATAAGCTGTTCGCCAGTATGGAACAAGATCGTTTTCTTTAGGCCAATTTCGAGAATGCGCGTCTATAGCATACAACTTGTTGTAATCAACAAAATAAAAAGTTGAGCCGGTTGCCACCGCCGAGTTTGAAATGGAAGACCTGGTATCATACTTAAGACGAATTCTTCCATCGTTGATATTTAAAGTGTATAGAAAACCGTCCATTGAGCCAATGCACACCATTCCGTTAAATATTACCGGAGAAGACAACAACCAGTTTTGCGAACTAAAACTCCAGATTTTCTTGCCGTTTTTTTCATTCAGTGCGTATACCCTGTAATCCGTCGAGCCAAAAACTACCTTTCCATCAGCAACAGCTGGAGTGGACTTGATGGCGTATCGGGTTTTAAATTCCCATTGTTCTTTTCCGGTTTTCGAATCCAGGGCATATAATTTACCATCGTTTGAACCGAAATACACTATTCCGTTATGCACAGCAGGTGCAGACTCAATCCAACCGCCGGTCTTGAAGTTCCAGAGTTTATCGCCTGTGGCTGCATCTAACGCATATAACTGGCTGTCCGTAGAGCCGAAATAAACCACTCCGTTTGCCACGACCGCAGATGAATTAATTGCGCCTCCGGCAGTAAAAATGACTTTCATTGTCACTGACGGCAAATTTGGACTTCCGGCGTTGCTGGTATGGGCAGGATCATGAGCATACATAGCCCATTCTCCCGGTCCTGAAACAGAGTGAACGCCTGCAGGCGGCCCCATAATAACATCAGAATAATAATATAAGGGTAACAAGATCAACGCTGAAATAACCAATAAACCAATAACGGCAAAAAGTAATCTACGGCGGCGAAGATAGGCCTTTCTGCCTTCTCTGGTTTTTTTATAGGCTGCAAGCAGGTCTTTAACGATCTTTGGCTCTATCATCAGGGCTGGTCCCTACCTTTTCTGCTTTGCACCCAAAAAAGACTCCAGGCACGCTCCTGCAGATGGATGGATTGGCCTCGAAAATGCTGCAGGGTATTGCATCTTCAATGCTTCTAAATCCTCCCGTACTACTTCCGCCAGGAACCCGCTGACTACATACCCTGGAGCATTTTTGGAAGTGGTTTTCGATGGAGAGATGGAGTTAATTGCTCCTCCTCTATCAAGTTTTCCTGGCACTATCGGGTCATACCTTGCCCCGTGGTCCATGGATACCGCTCCCGGTAATATTCTTTCTGTCACGTAAGCTCCGCCGAGAACTCCGCCCCTCTCGTTATAGACCCTGACTATGTCACCGTTTTGAATATTCCTTGTGGCGGCATCCACCGGGTTAATCCACAGAGGTTCATAATAGTAACCATCCGAGCCTTTTACTTTACAGGTAGAAATTTCTCGTAACCATGAAACATCATCCAGCTCCGCATTGCATCGCCACCGTGCGTGGTTACTCACCACCAGTAAAGGGTACGTCCTGGACCTTTTATGCAACCGACTCTCCTGGTGAGTCTCGCCAAACGGGATGTAATGGGGAACCGGCGGCCTCTCCTCATCACTGGGAAACTGTTCGGACAATCTTTGAGAATAGAACTCGATTTTACCGGATGGTGTGCTTAACGGTGTTTTTTCCGGATTCTCATAAAATTCACTTAATCCTCTTCGGTATTTCTGCCACTCAGGATCGGTTGGAGCCACGAAATAGCCCTTTTCTTTAAATTCTTGGTAGCTGATATAACTTGCAACCCCAGATGTTTCAAACCCAAGTTTTATCCATTCCTCGATGGTCTTGCCTTCTGTGTATTTTTCCAACAAGCCCATTTTCTCCGCAATCATGCCGACTATTTCGTAATCGCTCCTGGACTCTCCTATTGGTTCTATGCATTTTTCTTCATTCAGGAGAGTATTGAATTGCCCGCTGTGTACATCGTTTCCGATGTCCTCTTCTTCCATTTTGGTATTGACGGGCAGGACGATATCCGCAAACAGGCAATCATCCTCCAGCCAGGGCTGCTGGGCAAGTATGAACTCAATTTTAGGACTTCTAAATGCCTCTATCATCTTGTTTCCATCGCTGTAACAGGTTATAAAGCAGGGCGTGTCGGTCCATATCATGTGTATTTCAGGGCAACCCTCTGGTGGATAGGTGGATTTCTTGAATTGGTCTTCAACAGGGCCATGCAAGCGCATCCCGTACCAGCTGATGGGCGGATTGAGAATAGCCTCGTGGACCAGGGTCTTGGGAATATAATATTTAATGTTCCTTTGCGACCCGCCCCGGTTGGCTGCATTCAGGTTTAGACCCATCTGGCTCCTGGGCAAACAATGGGCATTATTTGCCCATTCTATGGTCTTAAATTGAGTGCACCCTGGTTTTCCTAAGCCCTGCATGGCTAGCAGAAGGACTTCGAGTCTGGCCGGTTCCGTGGCATAGGGTCCTCGAATATAGGGGCCGCCGTTGCCGTGTACTATTGATGTCCTTCTGGATGCCCATTCCCTGGCCAGCGCCTTGATTGTCCAAACCGGGACACCGCAGCGGGAAGAGGCCCAATCAGGCGTCTTGGGAGTTCCATCTTCCTTCCCCAGAACGTATTCCGAAAACTTTTCGAATCCGGTCGTGTGCGTTGCAAGATATTCCTTATCGTAAGTGCCTTCTGTAATCCAGGTATATGCTACTGCCAGTTGAAGGGCAGCATCAGTATTTGGCAATACTGGAATCCATTTGTCTGCGTGAACAGCAGCTGCATAGTTTAAATCAGGACATACGTATATTGATTTTATTCCGAGTTCGCTGAACCAATAACACAACCGGCTCGCCATCTGCCCTCCCCACCCCCAGGCAGTGGTTTCAACATCACAGCCCCAAAAAAGAAGTTGTTCAGCATTCTCGGCGATATCAAGAACCAGGTTTGTTTGCTGCCGGTTCTGACCAACTGGTTCCATGCCCCAGGCATGTTTGGCACCCCAGTGCCACCCCTCCCAGCTGCCCGGGTTCCTGGCTTGTATGGTACATCCTCCTATGAGATTTAAAAGCCTAGTATTGCAGCCGTGGCTGGCATGCACAGTTTTGGTTTCCCCATGCCCGTCAGCCTGGCAGAATATAGCGCTTGGTCCGTACTTTTCTTGTACTCTTTTTATCTCTTTTACTATTGTTTCTATAGCCTCATCCCAGGAAATTCGTACATACCCGCTGGTTCCCCTGTTCTCTGAATGCCTGTCGCCCTCGGCGTTAAAATCCACCCTCTTCAGCGGATACTTGATCCGGTTCGGCGAATAAACACGTTGTTTGTAAGCCATGCTGTGGGGGGGTAATAAAGACTTCATAGTAGGTTCAAAAACTTTGCCGCGTGCCACTACCTTCCATGGATTGAATTCTTCGGGTTTATACTTGCTGTCGTATCTTAAGGGCCTGATCCTGACTATTTTGCCACCTTTAACATCAACAGCTGCCGCGTTGGCACCCATGGCATTTCCCGACAAGCCTAACCCTTTCATTACGGTCTTCTCTTCAAAGGTTTCCTTTCCGGTCTTCTTTCCTGCTCCGGTCAGCTCTTTTCCCACGATTCCACTTTTATCATCCATTTTCAAGTTCTCCCGTCGGCATAATAAATTAAATCAACAACTCATTATTTATACGTATCAGACCATTTGGCATAGCCGGACGGATTGCCTGGCACCCACTCCGGCGGCACCCTGTAAGCCCGGTAAATAGGAATAGGCCGCTCACCCGTGGCCTTGCCCCTGAATTCCCACACTATTTCTTTCCCTGCAGTAACCTCTAGTAAATGACCGTTAGCGCCATCCGTAATCAAAGTGTTACCATTTGGTAACCGCTGGGCCGCACTTATATTATGGCTGAAATACTTCTCTGGACCCTTTTCTGAACCGTATTGCCAGAGTAATTCTAATGTAACCGGATTGAATTCAATTACACGGGAAAAATCCGTCATTTCCCTGCTGGGTCTGCCTAAACCAGTGCGCCCGCCATTATCAAAAACCAGGATATTTCCTTCACCTGGTAAACCCTGAGGAATCATGTGGGCGTGGTGTTGTCCCCGAAATTGCCCCAATCCGTATTCTGGCTGCCCTGCAGAGAAGTCTGGCCCTACCTTCCAGATTATTTTCCCGCTTACCCGGCTAAATATAGCAATAAAATCAGCCGTACGTGAACTAATTATCATGTTCGCCGGATTGAAACGCTCGTCTCTGGATTTTGAATACCATTTATTCTTACCTAATAAAGATAAACTATTGATATGCAGCCAATCGCAAAATCCTTTGTCCTCTTCATAACGAGCGCCCTCGTAAATAGCCTTTTTAGCAGCCGCATCGAACCCGTATTCGTTAAAATGGTCTGCCGGGTGCCACTCAAAACCCGTTAGCTTGCCGCTCCAATCAACTTCATAAATAGCATCATCCTCAAGTTCCTTTTGACTGATAGCAGGTGTAAGTCTGTTTTTATGAGCCAAAATTAAAGTCTTGCCCTGCTTAATAAACTCCTGACCCGGGGCATAATAACCGACAGGATTGCCTTCTCTCTGAAAATCATGATGTTGCCGTGACATTATTACCCCGGTCCGGTCGTCATCCCAGGCGTTGAAGCTCCATTCTTCTTTACCATCCCATGATTCCTGTACTAATTCTATGGCATCCTGCCAAGGTCCGCTTCGTGGCGGTTCCCCCGGTTTTACCGCTTCTGGAGACCGAGGAGGTGCTTTATCAACTTGCAGCGGGTTTTTCCCCCGCCGGGAATTCTTGTGCCCCATCAAAGAACCCCCGGGTAACATTTTTACTGGCTGCCCACCAATAGACCACTGGTGGACTACCTTCCCATCCATATCGATAAGAGGTGAACCTCCCATGGTTCCTGCCCCGGTATAACTGATAATGGTATAACCGTCTGCCCTGATTCCACGGTTCATGTTGTTACTCATTCTGTCCTCCTTGATGAAATTGGCTATTAGATTATTAATATTGTGCTGTAGAAGGTAATATCCTGTTCGTCAATGTGCAACTTCTTTCCCAACGTCTCCCGGTTACAAAAACAGGCAGTCTCAATAAACTGAAACTGCCTGTTTCTAAAGATCAGGATTTACTATTTTTGGAGCCAGGCATACTGTACAAAGAAACTACCTCTGCCTGCAATAGCCCACAGAGACTTCCTGACTGACGGGTCCCATTTAACGTTTGAAGAGTAAGCGATGATATCAGGATTGGTCCATAACGGAATAATGGTGAGTTCTTTGTATAACAATCTCTCCATTTCTTCCAAAGAAGCCTGTTGAACAGCTGGATCCTGTGAATTTTTAGCCTTGTCAATTAATGCCTGGATACCATCAGGTCGTTTTTCACCGGCGAAAGTTGTCGAACCAGTGCCCCATTGATCGACAGCGGACTGGAAAGAAGTAATACCCCCGCCCTGTTGCCGATCATAACGGAGAGTGCTCCCGGTAGCCGGCAATCTGCTTAGTTCAGCCCATGCAGCATCTGCTTGAACGGATAGTTCAATATTAATCCCTACCTTAGCCAGGTCTGATTGCAGCGCCTGGACAAAGGTAGAAGCTGCAAATTTTGTATTGGTTTCCAGTTTTACCTTTACTCCATTCGGATATCCAGCGTCTTTAACCAATTGCTTGGCCTTTTCAGGATCATACTTCCGCGGAGTAGTACCAGGCTTCCCGATTTCGTTGATGCCAAAAAGACACTCGTAAGTCCCCTGGCTGAATCCGCTGCCAAGTGCTTTGGCATTGACCTCTTTGTTTATCCCATATTCAAGGGCTTCTCGCATTGCCTGTTTAGACCAGGGTGAAGCGGGATCTGTATTATTAAACCAGAGTACAAAATCACCGGCAGTAACTACTTCTGTTGTAAATTTGCCCATATCATTTAAGGTCTTGCCGGATGCGACGTCCAGTTCACGCCATACGTCGACTTCTCCTCTTTGTATTGAAGCCATGGTAACCAGTGGGTCCATGTAGGTGAGAAGCTGGATTTCATCCAGATAAGGAATACCCTTCATCCAATAATCAGGATTTTTCTTGAAAATGACTGATTGATTTTGATTAAATTCAGAAAGTATCCAGGGTCCAGTACCTACAGGATTGGCAAGGGCCCAATCTTCTCCCTTGGTTTTGTAAGCTGTCGGAGAGACTATTGTCATCGTATCGCCCCAGGTAAAATCATACAGGAAAAAGGCGTCCAATGATTTAAGATTGTAACGAAGGGTGTAATCGTCTATTTGATCTATGGACGTAACATTCCTTATACGCGGTACTGCGGAGGCCAGTACTCTATCATGGTTCCATTTCACTGCAGCAGCGTTGAGATCGGTACCATCGCTGAACTTGATTCCTTTTCTTATTTTAAAGGTGCAGTAACTATTATCTTTAGCAAATTCCCAACTCTCAGCTAGCACAGGTTCGTACACGCCTACCTGGGCGGTCGGACGTACCAGTGCTTCAGCACAAAGACCCAGTATAGTAGCGCCAGCGCCTCTCGCAGACATTGGCAAGCCAAATGTTGGACCGGGTTTCTGCGGCCAGGCAACTTTAAGTGTGCCACCAAGGACTGGTGTCAGTTTCCCCGCTGCAGGAGATGCCGGAGCTGGTTGAGTTTTAGACTGAGAAGCAGGAGCAGAAGGACTGCAGGCAGTAAGCAATACCATCACGCCTGCTACAACCAGGAACATCAAGAAATTACGGCTAATCACATGTGCCTTAGATACTTTTACCATGAATCTTGGGATACGGTTTGTTAGCCTTCTTGTACCCATTGTAGAAATAGCCTCCCTTTATATGTATTATTCCAGGAAATTCCTCGTCTTTCGGCTGAAATGAACAAACAGATTAACAACATATATTTATAAATCTAATAATATAACACTACGCCCAGAGCTTGCTAATGACAAGTGATTCTTTTAAGCCCAGTGAATTTTATAAGTGTATACCAACTTATATCACATTTTCGGCTTAATTCCAACAATGTAAGATTCATAATTAGTGCGTATTACCTCGCAACTCGGGTACCTCTCTTGTTTCCAGTATCTGCTTGTCGTTTTCCACTCGCTGGTAAGTAATTTTGTTGTCCCAAAAATGATCAAGATCCGGGTAATCTACTCTGATAAACCCAACTCGCGTTTCCTTTCTTGAAAGTGTTGCTTTTATATGCAACTCTGCCAGGTCCATAATATTGCGAACTTCAAGACACCGCATCAGATAATGAGGGTTTTTAGCCATTAGTTTCGGCTCAAATTCCCTCTTTAATGAACCGAGCCTTCTCAATCCTTCGCGCAACTTACCTTCTGATCTGAACATACCTACATACCGATCACAAATATATCTTACAGCACTCTCTAACTCTGTAGGTTCAGTACCATCGGTCACTTTTGTTGGGGCCATCGCAATTCTCTTTTGATTTTCTACCTGGGACCCGTTAATTACCGGTTCTTTAGCTTCACTCACAGATTTTGGCAGGGAATTACCAACTAAAAACGCGCTGGTTGTAGCGCCGCTGCAACCATGCATACCATTAACGCAATCACCGACCGCATACAAACCCTTTAAAGTGGTTTGAAAATCATCCCCTGAGTTTATTCCCGCAGCTGGGAAATTGTGAGGTTTATTGCTCATTTGTTCAAAGCGATGGGTTCGCGGATCAAAACCTCTGTCCTGGGCTATCTTAAATGAAATCATCCTTTCGTCTACGTAGGCAACTTCCATGCGCTTGTGGAAATCGTCAAGTAGATCTTCATGGCTGTAATATAGAGGAGTTTTACCCTGTCTTTCTAATTCACCATATTTGCCGCCGTCATCAACCATGATTTCATGGCCGTCCCATGTCAACTGCCTTGCGGTAATTCCATCACCGTGTGGGAAATTACCGTGTGAGATAGTCAAATCATCCCGCTCTCTAAATCTCCATAGAGGAAGATCCATATTGGCTATCTCTGCACCAGCCCGGTAAGAAGCAGCCCATCCGTCACCGGAAACAGTGGCCGGACACCAGTGATAACGGTATTTATATTTAT
>CAITCX010000075.1 GCA_903890885.1 uncultured Dehalococcoidia bacterium | reverse complement strand
TGTTGGAAAAATTGTTGGCTCAAAGCAATCTGAACCCCGAAGTTGCTCAAACAGGCCTGGATTCATTGATTCAAAGTGGCAGTATAGTGGCACTGGGAGATGGTAAAAACAGCCTGCTCTTTACCGATATTGCCTGGCAGCAACTGGCAGATAATATCCTGGCCATGGTACTCGAGTATCATCGTAAATATCCCCTTCGCCCGGGAATCGCCAAAGCCGAAATAAACAGTAAAGTCAGGCTTGGACAGCATTTTCCGGAATCGCTCCAGAAACTGGTTGCCAGTGGAAGCCTGGTTGAAGAATCCACTTTGGTGCGTTCACCGGACCATCAGATTAAACTGTCTCCTGCCCAGCAATCCAAAATAGAGACCTATCTGCAGCAACTGGCCCTGAATCCCTATTCACCCGGGCCTGAAGTATCTCTTGAATCGGACCTTTTTGACCTGCTTGTTTATAGGGGCCAGATTGTTAAAACGATTTCCGGAGTGGTCTTCTCCGCTGCTGCTTATAACCAAATGACCGAAAAGGTCTTATCCCATATTAGTAAAAATGGAAAAATAACTGTGGCTGAAGCCCGGGATGTCCTGGGGAGCAGTCGCAAATATGTTCTGGCGCTGCTGGAAGAAATGGATGAAAAGAAGCTCACTAAACGAGTGGGTGATGAACGGGTGGCCAAGTGATAACAGGCGCTAAACACACCAGTTGGTTTTTTAAGCCCGCTTTAGCCAAACATGATGGCGGGAGCAGATGGGAGTCGAACCCACCGAAGACACTAAGTGCCCCCCGTCAGAGTTGAAGTCCGCGAAGCCCACCGGGACCTATCTGCCCCCCTGAGAATCAATATATAATATGAAATCGATTTACGCAAGAAAATAATGCCAATTTGAAATCAACGTCCCTGGCATCCTTTCAGAAGTCAAAACACAGTATAACTATGCTAACCAGGCTGATCCCCTTTTGCAGCTTCCAATTCAGCTTCCAGGTCTTCCAATTGTTGCCACATCAAGGGCGGGACAGTGTGAGCTGGCCAGCGGCCTTTAAGATCGGCAATCTTACTCTCTATTTCTTTAACATGATCATCGTTCATTTTGGACTCTACCATTTTCAGGATCTTATCTGTAAGGCAACTGCCTTACCATCTTGGGCCTCAGCCAAAACTCTGGGATCCACAAGACCCGCCGCCGGAATCCGTGGAAAAAGTTGAAAAGACCCTGTCGACGTCCTGCTCGCCGCACTTGGGACATTTAATATCTTTTTTCAGATCCCAAATGCTGCGTTTGACCTCAAACTTCTCACCGCACTTTTTACATTGGTATTCGTAAATCGGCATTTCATTTTCTCCTGTATTAAATATCGATTGATTATTCTGAAACGCTTTGGGTTAGCTTACGCCGCCTTTCAAGCTGGTCAGATTGAACGGCTCTAAGTAAGCTTATCGCTTCATTAACCCTGAAATCGGAAAGACTGTAGAAAATAGTAGTTCCGTCGCGCCTGGCATTGACCAACCCCTGGTCTCTCAGTAAAGCCAGGTGTTTGGATGCGTTGGACTGTTGCAGCCCCACCCTGCGTATCAGATCGCTTACTGAGAGTTCGCCCTTGGCTAATTCCGAGATAATCAACAGCCGGTTGGCATCAGACAGGGTCTTGCAGAATTCCGCATGCAGATGGTATATTTCAGCCCTTTCATTAACGTCCATTTTTATCCTCAGTATATATTACCACTTACTCATATAATCATATGGTACTTCAATATGGCATAATTGTCAATACACCCTATTTTTTCGGGTAGCCTTGATGACCGCGCGCTCTTAAGTGGATAAGTATTATAATTCTGCATATTTTAATATCAGCAATATGAGCTGAGTAAAAAATATCGGTGAGTAAAGACCAGGATTACCCACCGATATTTTTTTAATTACTAAATTATGTTTTCAACCCACTCTTTTTTTAAAACACTTCTACGCGTCCTTTTTCTTGTCTTTTTTCCTTCGGTGTATTATCACGAAGAAGAACCAGGCCGTAGCCACAACCACCATAATTATTAGTGCCAGCAGCCACCACGAGAAAGTGGCAGACGCGGCAACCGACAAAGCCGCAGGCGAAATCGAGGGCGTTATCGCGACCACTGGCAAGGAAGGTGCACCCGCGATCGGTGCAGGAGTAACCGGTAACGCAGGCGAAGGCGGGACTATTTTCTCGGCTA
>CAITCX010000074.1 GCA_903890885.1 uncultured Dehalococcoidia bacterium | reverse complement strand
GAAGACAGAATTCAGGAGCCAGAATTCAGAATAACCTGAGAATAAGTTTCAGATTGGGGGAATGTCCGAGACAGACGATAAACTGTGGGCAGTTAGGATGTGGGTTAAACAGTTGAGTAAACTCCTCTGAAATCAAACCTTGTTATTTACAATTTTTTAACCTTTGCGCCCTTGGCGGTGAAATAATCCGGGATTAATCAAGGCCTATTTCTTTGCTTGACAGACAAATATCTTTTGGCCTATAAATCATTTTAAACAATAATTCCTTACTTGTGATCAAACAATCATAATCATTTATCCGGTTACTTAGCTTGGGGGGACCAAATGCTTAATCTTCTTGGCACTAAGGTGACCTGGACCATCATTGCCCTATTGGGTATAACCACAGCTAGCCTTTTCTTCTGGACCATGCACCTGCAATCGAAAAACGGCGCCCAAAAAAAAGAGATCCGACAATTGACTGAAGATCTGAACCTGATCAAAAAGGAAATCGAGGTCAAGGAAGCCAGCGCCAAGGCGTCCGAGGAATCCTTGAACAAGATGGTTCAGGAACAGGGATGTCCGGGCAAAAATTAGTAGTTCCTTGTCCTGTTCAAAAGCTGGATTTCTCGGGCTTTTCGCCGGTTGGTCCATTTTCATCATGGCGCTCCTTCTTTACGGCCCTGGTCAATTCCCATTGGCGGGTTCTCTCCTGGGTGTCTTCTGGGTTTCAATATTTTTATCAATGCCAATTATCCGATAAAAGGATAGAAAGTATTATACACTATGAATTCTCACGGAGTCCTCTCTTTTTTAGGGAATTGTAATGATTTTAGTTGGATAAATTAATTATCCCCGTTTTATTTGGTTGGATTATTTTTGGAAAATGAAACAGCAGGTTGTAAATGTTCAACCGGCTTTTCGGGGTTTACCAAGTACTATTTTACTCGACCCGTAAAGTATCGATTGGGTCCAGGCGGGGGTGGAAGCCGAAAAAGAGCCCGCGACCGGTCAATTGCGGTGACGTGAAGAAAAGACTTTACTCTGCCTCAGCTTTAGAGGTAAAGTATATTACATTAGTTAGTTTTTCTGGCAAGTACAAATTATTGGACAGGAGAAAGGCATGGACGCTGCTATTTTCTATTATACGGGCACAGGGAATTCGCTGTGGGTGGCACGCACTCTGTCCAAACAGATGGGCGAGGTTGAATTATTCTCAATTTCAGATTGGATGAAGGATAAAAAGCCTGTAAATTGCAAGGTCATAGGTGTGCTATTTCCGGTCCATATGTGGGGGGTGGCGCCTCCCATCCTCAAATTTATCAGCGAAATAAAGTCTCTTGCTCCTCAATACATATTTGCTATAGCGGTGGATGGCGGTCAAGTAGCCGGCACGCTGGTCCAGTTGAAGAATCTTTTTAGAAAGAACGGAATGGTGCTATCTTCCGGGTTTGAAATAAAGATGCCTTCCAATTATATCCCGTTTGGCGGCGCTGAAACCGGGGAAAACCAGCAACTGAAGTTTGAGTCGGCCAGAAAGAAAATATCCGCTATAATTCCGGTTGTCCGCAATAAAGAAACCAGCCCTGTCGATCAGGGAGCCCTCTGGCAGAGAGTCTTGTTTACTCTGCTATATAAATTGAGTTTTTCCCGGATTTCCACTCTTGACAGTTCGTTCTGGGTTGACGGCAATTGCAATAAATGTGGTATTTGCAGCCAGGTCTGTCCGGCTGAG
>CAITCX010000073.1 GCA_903890885.1 uncultured Dehalococcoidia bacterium | reverse complement strand
GAAATTGACAACCTGGATAATCCCGGCAAATACAAGTTAAAAGACAAAGCGTTTAAATGTGCGCCAGCCAAATCATAACCTGGTCACATCTGTTTAACACCTTTATGCCCTGAAATTTGAACAAAATCGGGATTAAAACACGCACTAAAATATGCCATATTGCTTAACTTTTCATCCCAAAACGGAAACCGGAGCTAATCCACAAAAGAGCTGTCGAGATATCTAGCTATTGCAGGGGAATGGTGAAGCTAAAGGTGCTGCCTTTGCCCAACTGGCTTTCAACCCAGATCCGGC
Organism: uncultured Dehalococcoidia bacterium; assembly: GCA_903890885.1. Classification (GTDB taxonomy): domain Bacteria; phylum Chloroflexota; class Dehalococcoidia; order Dehalococcoidales; family UBA3254; genus UBA3254. The sequence goes on along the minus strand of CAITCX010000073.1, from coordinate 1,973 downwards.
CGCCGTGGGCCTCGATAATAGCTTTCACCACCGTCAGACCCAAACCCAGACCCTGGGTTTTACCCTGTACCTTACCTACCCGCTGATAGGGCTGGAAAAGAGCGCCCTGGTCCTCTGGGGATATGCCCAGGCCTTCATCTTTAACAGATATCAATAGATTACCCTCGTTTTGGCTGGCCTTCAGCAGGATACGGCTGCCTTCCGGGCTGTACTTGCTGGCATTGGAGAGCAAATTGACCAGAACCTGCTCCAGGCGGGACTGGTCCAGGCTGGCGATGGGCAAATTCTCCGCTATCTCAACAATTAGCTGTTGGTTACGCTGGGTGATTGAAGGAGTGTAGCGTGAGACGACTTGTTCAATGAACCGGCGCGTAGCGGTGGCTTCCATATTGAGGGTAACAGAACCCCTGGCATACCTGGCCACATCCAGCAATTCATCCAGGCGACTGATCAACAGTTTGGTCCCGTTATAGAAGTTATCGGCCAGCTTCTGCGGCATGGTCCCCGCTTCTTGTGGCAGCATTTCCCGCAGCATCCCGGAAGCTGTGAGCATGGGTGTAAGAGGCCCTTTCAGCTCATGGGCTAACACATCTATAAATCTAATCCTGTTTTTAGCTTCCTCTTCAAGCTGCTGGCGTAATTCCTTTTCTTTGGCATAAGAGGTAATCAGTTTTTCCTCAGCCAGTTTACGCTCGGTGACGTCTCTGACTAATGCCACAAAAGTAAAAATATTTGAAGCAGCATCGAGCTTACGAGATATAGATAATTCGTACCATCTCGTCCCTTGAGGCATGTCCAGCTTGTATTGAGTGCCTCTATCTACTCCAGTTTCACTGGTTTTGGCCTTATATAGGGCCTTTCTAATGATTTCAGCTGCGTCAGGCGGCATTATGTCTGATATTCGTTTACCTAAAAATACCTCAGGCGGAACATAAAGTTCCGAAATAGCCGGCACCTGGTATTCTACTATTTTCAAGTCTTCAGTTATTTCAAATAGTAAATCAGGTATCGCTTTAAGAGTGGTTTTTAGCGCCGATTCACTCTTCCGCAGCGCCTCTTCAGCTTTCTTACGCTCGGTAATATCCCTGGTCACCCCGATCATCACTTCCTGGCCATACCACAAACCTCGTGTAACCTTCGTCTCTACCTCAACGCGTTGTCCATCTTTGGTGAGAACAGGTACCAGGCAGGAATCAGTAGTCCCTGCAATCATGCCCTGAACGTTTCTCAGCGCTTCATCCCGCCGCTCTGGTACGTGCAACTGCAGAACATCTTTTCCCTTAAGTTCCTCGGCAGTATACAGAAGGCGTTTCTGAACGGCTTTATTAACAATAATAATGTGTCCCTGCATGTCCAGCACAAAGATCATCTCATCGATCGAGTTGAACAGGGTCTCTAAATTCCGGGAGGATTTCCTGGCTTCCTCTTCGGCAGCCATGCGCTCAATCGTACTCCCCAGTTCATTGCAGATAGAGAGCAGGGTATCTTTTGCTTCCTTCGAGATAGCATAGCGTCTTTTACTGATGATATTCAACGCTCCGATAGTGACTCCTTTTGAAAGCAAGGGGAAACTGGCGATGGATTGAATCCCCAACCTTCTGGAGTGGTCAGGAGCGATCTGTGCATAATTATCGGTAATCAAAGGTTCGTTGCGGATAAACAGCAGTATCCATGATGTTGCGTAGGTTAGAAACCGTGTGTTACGCCCTGGGTCAAAACGCTCTAAAGCCTGCAGTAGGCCCAGGTTTCCCGCTGATACCAAATCCATCATTAGTTCGCTATTATTGCGGCTGAATTTCTTAGCCATCTTAATAACGAAGCGGAGATTGGCCTCGGTCAAGCGTTTCCTGGCGTGGAGGCATTTGGTAGCTTTGTATTTGACCAATAGGAATCGCTCAGATTGCGGCGACAACGGCGGGTGCCTACTGACATCTCGGTAGTAGCAGTCGTAAGCACTGGTGGGTAAAGCGATT
>CAITCX010000072.1 GCA_903890885.1 uncultured Dehalococcoidia bacterium | reverse complement strand
GACCTCCGGCTGGCCCGTGATGATGCCCCAGGAGGGCTGGAAATATTGATTGGCATCAAAACCAGCAGGGATAAGATATTCCTGAGCGGTAGCCACGATGGATTCAATGCGGTCGATCTTGAAAGTGCGGATCTCACCGGTCAGGTGGCAGAAAGCCACCACATAGCTGGAATGACCGGAGGCCACAGGCTCAATATAATAGGGCTCGATAAGGCGATCCTGGGCTTTTTCTTTATGATATGAACGGTAGCTGATCTGGACGCGGCGCCTTTTGATCCAGGCTTCAGCCAGGATAAAGAGCTTTTTTAAATATTCATCGTCCTTAGGCTGCTTCTGCATCCAATCCAGGGTCTCCTGGATGCTCTGACTTAAATTGGGGGAGACGATAGAAGCCAGCTTGGTGAAGATGGAGGCGATATTGGGATCAAAGCGGTGGGTGTAACTGAGCATAAGGCGGGCGGCAAAAAAGACATTGAGGGCCTCTACCGGGGAGAAGCTGACGGGCGGCAGAAACTGGTCTTTGACCAGGCCACGGGAGGTGCCTTTTTCCCAGATGGCGTAGCCCATCTCGAGTTCCAATGCGGTAAGATCGCGGTAGGCAGTGCGCAGGCAAACGCCGCATTTTTCAGCAATGGCGGTCACAGGGAGCCCCTGGGGGTTTTGATAGAGCACGTTAACCAAACGTATTAAACGTGCCGAGCGGTCCCTCTTAATGCGTTCTTTATCGGTGTTCATGTGTGTCAATCCCGCATTCTTATTTTTATACGTTTCGGGTATTATACCACAATTGGAAATGGGTGGGATTTCACAACCAGATGATCTTGCCGGGATGTGAAATCCAAATATTTACCCCTACCATTAACGTCTCTATTTTTAATTATAAACCTTAAATCTCACTAAGTCCTCTCGAAAACAGACATATTTTATGATTTATGGGATGAAAAACCAAAACACAAAAGACAAATTACAAACAAGAACCAGGTTGAGTTATGAGTTAACAGTTTACAGTTTTAAGTAGTTAGGCATGAACAAGGACTTAAAACCCGAGAACAGGTGGGTATAACCGTTTGGTACCAGGTTAGATATCAGGTCATCCCATTTTCTGTTTTTCATGGCTGTTTTCTCCTGTTACCAGCCATTTTACTTCCATATTTATGTATTTATCTTAATATGGAGCAGTATACTTCGGATACCCAGATCACGGCAAATTCTCCGGAAGGCCACACTTTTTTTAACTATTATTTACCTGATAGTAACTATTATTTACCTAATTTTAACTTTATTGTAACTTATTACCTACTTTTATTAATAGATTTTAACAGATTTGTTACTTTTCGATGATACAATTACAAATACAATATAATAATGCATAAAATCTTTATTAAAAAGTTTAATCATTCTGCTCTCGAATACATAATATCGAACATATGAAATTTAAATATGTTTTTAGATATACAGTAAAGAAATGATTGAATGTGCACATATACAATACTCGTGATAGTCTTGGGCTTGGATATAAAGGGAATTCAAAACTGATCGAAAAACTTCAGATATGAAGATTAGATTTAAATTGACACCTGGATCATTGTTAAAAGAATTATTTAATTGAAAATTAAATTTGTTTTAAGAAGACTTGCCAAAAACTAGAAAAACAGGTCAATTTTATTCTTATGCGATCAGAAAACGAACCAGCCAATAACAACGGGCGATACTTAATAAGAGGGTTCCCTTCCTGCCGCCAAGCTAGACATGGAACCCCCGGCGCTGATGGTGTTCATACAGCTGCCATTTTTATTCTACTCCCATCATAGCGTAAAGGAAATATCCGGATGGCCGACGAATAAAAACCAAAATAATCGTAAGGAGTTAATCCAAAACTCGAAAACAAAAAACCAATAATTAGGAGGCGATGAACTGCCGTCCGTATGTGGTCACTTGGGTGGCAGTGAGCTAATAGTGAAACCGACCTTGATGTCGGTTTTTGTATTTAAAGTTATTTTTACGTTAATTAAATTATGAATGCAACTAAAAAGTGAAGCCTTTTAATTAAGCATAAACCAGTATTTTGAACATGACTAAACATTTTAAAAATGCCTAAATAAGTTCTGAGATAAATGTTGAAAGAAATGAAAGATATTTAATAATTACATAGTGTAACAGACGGTGTTCTCCCGTCTGTATCGAGACACCTGTATTTTGGGTGACCGAAATTGAAAATGACACCATAAATCTATGTCGATTACTATTCTTAAAAAACGAATATATTTTATTTCGAGACGGGAGGAGAATATGTTGACCCAGATTGAGAATAAAACAAAGTTCAAGCCCATGCGAATCAATAGGTTATTGCACTACCTTTTTTTACTGATAACGGTAATAGCGATGACTTTTCCATCGGCCTTGGTTCCCATGGCGGTGCCAGTAGAGGCTGCGGGCAACCCGGCGCCGGTGCAGACGTTTTATGTGACGCTGCCTGAAGCGGATGGATTAACTGTACTGAATACCATCAATAGCGCCGCCGTGACTCCGATGTATACGTACTTCTCGATTGCTGTCGGGGTTGACGGGACATACGTCTATTACGACCAGTGGGAGGACGGTTATGCCGGAAGCATCTCCAATCCCACCAGTGCCGAAATATACAGCAGCACCAATCTCGATGGTTTACAGATTTGGGGCAATGGTAATGCGGCCGACGGCTGCGCGCCTAATATCGCCGGTGTGCCGCTGACCCCGACTGATGCCAACGATGTTTTGCATGCCGGTGATGTGATCATCCCCTACAATCCGGTAGCCGTGCCCAGGGTCGTAGTGCCGCAATCTTACGTGCTAGACAACTTTGGCACCGCCGCCTACAACAACAATAACGGCAACGTCAACTGGTCTACCAACTGGGTGGAAACAAATGATGACGGATCCGCTACTACCAGTAGTGGATCTATCTATATCAACAGCGGAACCCTGCTTTTACAACACACATCAGGCACCGAAGCTGGTGACAGTATTAACCGCGGGGTGGACCTTTCAACCGGCGGCGCCAGCGCCACTCTCAGTTTTACGCTGGGTCAAAATGGGATCGACAATGCTGGGGACAACCTCGCCCTACAGATGTCTTCAGATGGGGGTGTAACTTACACCAACGTGGCTACCTATACATCTTCAGCGGATGCTGGCTCCAAGAGCTACAACATCTCAGGCTACGCCTCAGCGAATACTCGCGTGCGTTTCTTAATAGTGGATGAGCTTGAGAGTAATGAATATTGGTCCGTTGATGATGCGAGGATCGACTTCAACTACTCCATGCCTGTTTTATTCGACGGCAAAGACAAGGTCAGCGCCAGCAGCTCAATTGCTATGGCCCGCGCTACCTGGGCCAGCGGTTCCGGAACCTTGAATGCTTTTGCCCACGAGATGTACTGTACGGCGGAATGGGGTACAACCTATGAATCACCGGTAGGTACCAATACATCCAACGCCGGTCAGATGTTCGAGTACAGCGGACTGTCGATCATGGCCTCGCAGAACAATACGACCGTGCAGATCGACGCGGATGCCAATGGCAGCTACGAAACAACAACCACCTTGCAGGAAGGTGGTACTACTCTGATCTCCAGTATCCAACAGGGGGCGAAAGTTCTCTCAGACAAGCCGGTCCAGGTTGTATTAGTAACGGGTGATATCGGCTCCAGCTATGCCTCACGTGATATGAACCTGTTGCCGGTAAGCGCCTGGGGCAGTTCTTACTGGAGCCCGGTAGGGGTGACTAATACGTCCTCCTATCCGACACGCCTTTATTTATATAATCTAAGTTCAAACGGCAGTATTTATATTACCTGCGAAAGATATGGGGTTGCCAATACGACTCTGGGGCCGGTTGCAGCAAAAGGAGTGGCGACTCTCGACCTGACTGATGGCCAGGGAGCTCATTGTTATGCTTCTACCAGCGGTGGGGTTGCAACCAGCGACCATATCTTCGCCGTTGGTACAGTCGATACGACCAATACTGCCTATGATTGGAGTTTTACTCTCTTCCCTGATGCCTTCCTGACCACGGATGTGCTGGTGGGACTGGGTCTTGGTAAAGATCCCACCGATACGACATCAACTCAGAACGGCAGCCCTTTGTGGGTGACAGCCGCTTGCAGTTCAGGCAGCACCTACGTCTATGTGGACTGGAACAACGACGGTACGCCAGATGGTATAGATACCAACGGTGATGATGTCGCCGAGACCGGCTCACAAAACGGCATCCTTATAAACCGCCTGCAATCGGTGCGCTTCTTCGAGCCCGGAGCAGATCAAGAGCCCTACGATCAGAGTGGAGCACGGGTGTGGAGCCGTACAGCCTCCGGAGTAGGTTACGGCGGCATCCCCGGCGAAAAGCTGGCGGTGGCCTGGGGGGAGGATCCCGGTAACGCCTCCGCAGCATCTCCCGGCCTGGACGTAGGTACTTCTTGCCCTCCATTGCGCCCGATCGAGGGTACTAAGAGTGCGGCGATAGCTAATGATACCGCTCCCTCTGGGGTGCTCAACCCGGGTGATGCGATGTATTATAACCTCACAGTCCATAACCCCGGAACGATGGCTGTAGACAACATTCATATTTATGACGCGGTTCCGAGTAATACAACCTATGTAGCCAATTCAACCGAATGGAATCTTACCGGTACTGCCCCGTGGACAGCGATCGCCGATGTAAGCGGAACGCTCCCACTGACCCAGACCGGCGGGTACCATCTGGTCGACTTCCTGAATGCCGGAGAGACCCTCTATGTACGCTTCCGGGTCATTCTGCAGGAGGGCAACTACGAGGATATTACCAACTCAGATACGGTTTACACCGGAGCCGGCAACTTCACCCGCAGCGTCACTACCCCCGTGGCGACGCGCGACTGGGGCGACCTGCCCGACTCCTATGGAACGTCGGCAGCCCAGAACGGACCGCGGCATTCTGCGTCAAACCTTAAGCTAGGCTCATTGTGGGATGTTGAAGTCCAGGGTCAGCCTACTACCAGCGCTGATGGCGACGATCTGGCGACCATCGATGATGAGGACGGCGTGACGCGCAACCTGTCCCAGTTGTGGACTCCCGGTACTACTGTGAATCTCAACGTCACTGTGGCCGATGGACCGGGCGTGTTGGGCGGTTGGTTTGACTGGAATATCGACGGGGATGTCGCCGATACCAGCGAGTTCATCAATTTCGGCTCTCTTTCAACCGGCACCACCGTGGTTTCGGTGCCTATTCCTTCCGCATATACGGCAGGCTCGGTATACGCTCGTTTCCGACTGTTTGACCCGAGCAATCTCTTGGGCGGCAGCCTGGACTCCGGCGACTACCTGGGTTTCGCCATGGGTGGTGAGGTAGAGGACTACCTATGGAATGTATCTCAACCGGCCATAGCTATTAACAAGACGGTAGATCCGGTCAGCTTCAGCGCTCCGGGTACCGCCACTTATACCTACCTGGTAACCAACAATGGAAATGTGGCACTGACAGGTGTGACGGTAAAAGATGACAACGGTACTCCCAGCAATGCTGCTGATGACTTCGCTCCTGCCTATGTTAGCGGAGATCTCAACACTAATAGTAAACTGGACCTGAGCGAGACGTGGACGTACACTGCCAACCGTGCCATAACCCAGGACATGATCGATATCGGCACCGCCATCACTAACTTGGCTACGGCTGACAGCAACGAGAGTGGACCGGCTAGTGATGATGCTACTATTTACTTTACTCAGAAACCGGCCCTGTCTCTGGTGAAGACGGCCACCCCGACCAGCTACAGTGCGGTGGGTGATGTGATCGCTTACAGCTATGTGATTACCAACACCGGCAACGTCAGTCTGGCGGGTC
>CAITCX010000071.1 GCA_903890885.1 uncultured Dehalococcoidia bacterium | reverse complement strand
GAGTGGCCTATTATTTTATCGGCTATATCGACGGTAATAGCGACCTTTATCGTTCTTTACCAATGGCAGGCTACATTCTGGTTTTCAAACCCACCCTGGTCTTAGGTGACGGCACTGTAAAAGGCAACTGCGATGCAGAGTTAGTCTTGCAGGCCATGATTGACCTTAATACCTATGATAAAGCGGTAGTCGTGACCGGGGATGGAGACTTTTATTGCCTTGTCAAGCATCTGCGGAAAATAGATAAATTTAAGATTCTGTTGGCTCCCAATAGAGCCAGATGCTCGCATCTGTTAAACATTGCGGCGGAAAACCAGATCAGTTTTATGAATGACTTGAAGCCTAAGCTTGAGTATAAAAAAGCGCCCTAAAATGAAAAGCACCCCATAAGGACGGAACCTCATGGAGCTCTTTTCGTCGTAATTCTAACTATATTATAGTTATTAAAAATCAATATTGTCAATAGGCTTAAGCTTCAGATTCAGAATTATATTCACCTATAAAACCTGGTACTGTTAAACATCGGAGGACTACTTAATGGAAGCTGCCGTAGCCAAAAACCATATCCGCGAAACCTTCGAAAACCCTTTTGATAAAACCCTCTTTGCGGCTTTTACGCGTAATTTATTGAAGTCTTATGAGTCCAGGACTTTTAGCTATCAGGGTATTCAGATTCAGGTTGCCTACCAGGAATTCATTCAGTCCTACGAACGCATCGGCAAATATTTCGATTCTGAAGGCAAGGAAATCGACATTCTGGTTGTTAACCTCAAAAAAGGTCATTCCCTTGACCGCGCCCGCTCCATGCAAAGAAATTTCGTAGCCCGTTATTTGAACGGAGGCCGCGATCCGTCTCAGCTCCGCGATGCTGCCCTGGTGGCCTTTGTTGCCCCGGACATCTCTGACTGGCGGTTTTCATTGGTCAAGATGGACTACCAGCTTGAAGAGACTCTGACCGGCAAAGTCAAGGTCAAGACCGATCTTACCCCGGCCAGGCGCTGGTCTTTCCGCGTTGGCGAATTTGAAAGCAGCCATACCGCCCAGAGCCGTTTTATGGATATCTTAAAGGATGATGAGCATCCCCCTGAATTGTCTGACCTGGAAAAAGCCTTTAATGTCGAGGTAGTTACCCGTGAGTTCTTTGAAAAATACCGTGGGCTTTTCGTTGATGTTAAAGAGGCCGTCGATCATGTAATTGTTACTGATCAGGCCGTTAGAGATGACTTCTCCGCCAAAAACATTAATACCTCGGATTTTGCTAAAAAGCTGCTGGGCCAGATTGTCTTCCTCTATTTTTTGCAGAAGAAAGGTTGGTTTGGTGTTGCCCGGGACCAGGACTGGGGCAGCGGACCCCGCAATTTCTTGCGCCGCTTATTTGAAAAGAAACACGCTGTTTATAATAACTTCTTTAACGATATCCTGGAACCCCTCTTTTATGAAGCCCTGGCTAAAGAAAGAGACGGCGACTTTTACAGCCGTTTTAATTGCAAAATCCCCTTTCTTAACGGTGGTCTTTTTGACCCACTCAATGGTTATTCATGGTGGGAAATCGATATTTTGCTCCCGGATACCCTTTTCTCTAACAGTTTCAAGACTAAAGAAGGTGACACCGGTTCAGGCATCCTGGATATCTTTGACCGCTATAACTTCACCGTTAAAGAAGACGAACCGCTGGAAAAGGAGGTGGCTGTCGATCCAGAGATGCTGGGCAAGGTCTTTGAGAACCTTCTGGAGGTCAAAGACCGTAAGTCTAAAGGCACTTATTATACGCCCCGCGAAATCGTTCATTATATGTGTCAGGAAAGCCTTATCAACTATCTGGATACAGCCGTTAATGCCGGAGAGGTGACTCTGGGGAAGGTACAACCCGTGAATCTGAAGCTCTTCGGTGCTCCGGCCACTCAGCAGATGGCGCTTAAGGCTTCCGGCCATACCGGACGTATTCCGCGCCAGGATATTGAAGAATTTATTCGCAAAGGCGAACTTACCGTAGAACATGATACCCGTGGGCAAGCCATTCTTGATCAGGGCAAAAAGAGCGAGGTTTATATTCCCCGCCTGTCTGCCTCTATCAGGGAGAATGCTGCGCTTTTCGATTCTAAATTATCCGGTGTCCGGGTTTGTGATCCGGCGGTTGGTTCCGGGGCCTTTCTGGTTGGCATGATGAACGAACTGGTCCGTGCCCGCAGCACCCTCAATATCAACCTGGTCCAATCCGGTCGCAGCCGCTATGATTTTAAGCGTCACGCTATTCAGGAATGTCTTTATGGCGTGGATATCGACCCTGGCGCCGTAGAAATCGCCAAATTGCGTTTATGGCTTTCCCTCGTGGTTGACGAAGAAGATTATCAGGAGATTAAGCCGCTGCCTAATCTGGACTACAAAGTTAGTTGTGGAAATTCGCTTTTGAAATGCGAGCAGAGCGTTCTATATTGGCCTCTCTTTGATCAGTTGGAGGCTCTTAAAAGGCAGTTCTTTGATGAAACCAGTCGGAGCAGGAAGCTTGATTTAAAAAACCAGATCGAAAGTCTTTTTGAGAAGATCGAGGGTCCTGACAAACTGTTTAACTTTACGGTAAACTTTTCGGAGGTTTTTCCTAAAAATGAAACTGAAAGACGTGGTTTTGATATTATCATAGCTAACCCGCCCTATGTTCGGCATGAAAAAATCACAGATCAGAAAGCCGAATTGAAGAAGTACTTCGAATGTTTTGAAGGCACTGCCGATATTTATGTTTACTTTTATGAACGTGGCCGTCAGGTTTTAAAAAAGAACGGTGTTCTCACCTTCATTTCTTCTAATAAATATTTTCGGGCTGGTTATGGCGAAAAACTGCGCCGTTACCTGGCAGAACATACGACAATTCGCCGTCTGATCGATTT